>DATGKG010000235.1:0-5283 GCA_035294805.1 Binataceae bacterium (SeqCode)
GGCGATCAGCTCAAGGCGATCGTCGAGTCGGCAGCCTATCATTGCGAGCTGATGGAGGAGTTCGGCTTCGATCGCTTTGTCGTGTCGCTCAAGGATTCCGATCCCGCCAAGGTGATGGAAGCCAATCGCCGCTTCACCGAACGGCGTCCCGATGTCCCGCTCCATCTGGGCGTCACGGAGGCGGGTTTGCCGCCCGACGGTATCATCAAGACGCGCATCGCATTCGAGAAGCTGTTGGCCCAGCAAATCGGCGACACCATTCGCGTCTCACTCACGCTGCCCAACGAGCGCAAGCATGAGGAGGTGGTCGTCGGCCATAAGATCATTGAGGATGTCGAGGCCGGCCGCTTTATCTCGGTACCGGATTTCGGCAAAGGCTTGAACATCATTTCGTGCCCGTCGTGCTCGCGCGTCGAGAACGAGCAGTTCGTCGAGCTTGCGCAGCAGGTCAAGGTGATGACCGACTATGCTTCGCAATACAAAATCACCATCGCGGTCATGGGCTGCCGGGTGAACGGTCCGGGCGAGACCGACGACGCCGACCTTGGGTTATGGTGCGGCCCGACCACCGTCAATCTGAAGAAGAAGGATCAGAAGGTCGGCTACTTCAAATATGACGAAGTGTTGGGACATCTGCGCAGTGAGCTGGACAAGCTGATCGCGGAAAGAATCGCTGCGAACTAAAGGAAGATCCGCACAAAATACCAAGTCGCGACCCTGCCATTCACTTCTGAACGGACGGTGCGATAGATCGGCTGGCTTCTTTCTTTAGCTTACTCCATCATCATCCGGGTGGCGGGCAAAATCCTGGGGTCCAGACGCAACGGTTCCGTAGGTGTGGGAATTTATATCGTTGGGTCTATCGGGCTGGCCTGCCTCGCTTTGGCCGTCCGTTACCTTCCGCACGGTGCGCGCCGCCTCGATTTCAATGTCTACTATGCTTGCGCGGTAGCATTGCGACGCGGGATGGATCCGTACGCCATCGACCTGAGGCTCTTTACCCGGCAGCTCAATCTGTCACCCGCTCTATTTTCATATCCGGCCGACACTCCGACTTTTATTCTGGCGACGGAGCCGCTGGCTTTCTTTTCCGTGTACACCGCGTATGCGATTTGGACGCTGGCCAGCTTACTGTGCGTCGGCGCGTCGTTGTTCATGCTGTTCGGACCTTCGGCGCGACTCGGGCGCGGGACCGCCCTCCTCTTTTCGCTCGGCGCTCTCGGATTCACGCCTTTGGTGCTCAACCTGTCTCTTTCGCAAAGCCAAACCTTCCTGATGTTCGGCGTGATGCTCTTCTATCGGATGTTACAGCGCGGGCGCGACCGCTGGGCAGGCGCCTTGCTGGCGATACTGGGACTGCTGCGAGGTTTTCCTTTCGCACTCGGCGGGCATCTGCTCGCCCACCGCAAATGGCCGGCAATTGTGTTCTCGGCCATCACTTTCGGGGCAGGCGTTGCGTTGACCGTCATGCTGCTCGGATGGGATGTGGTTGAGCATTTCCTGCGCATGATCGGAATCGTCGGGGGGAATGAGTGGTTGTCACTTAAGCCGTCGAGCGAGATTGCCGGTTTTAACGTGTCGCTCAATGCTTTCGTGGACCGTCCCCTGATGCTTCTGTTCGGTCTCTATCTTTCACCCACCGCGCGCATGATTCATCGAGCGATCATCGTGATGGCTGACATTGCGATACTCGCGGCTACTTTGCGCGCCACCGCCGCAGCGAGCATCGAACGCAGCCTGTCGCTGTGGATCGCTACCATGCTCATCATCTCGCCGTTGGTGTGGCTCTACTACCTGATGTTGCTGATCATCCCCTTCGGCCTGATCGCTGTGGCCGCCGTGCATGGTCAGACCAGCGCGCACGTATGGCGGTTGGCGGTCCGCAGCTACTGCCTGATCGTGCTTACCACTCCGATACTGGCAGTTCTGACCTTCGGGGTGCCGAGGTTCATATGGTCGTTGGCAGCGTTCAACGAGCTGGGTTTTCTTGGGTTGCTGATTTCCTGGATCGCTACTTATCGCTTTGCGACGGAACCCTTGGGATCATCACAACCGGAGGGCCAGCCAGAGGCACCGCGACATAGTTAGCCTCGATCGCGCGGCGCAGCCGGGTCCAGAACATCGGGCGCCCACGAAAATTGCGATCGAGCCCCTCCGAATCGAGGGCAAACGCCGCTATCCGCCGATGCCGGATGTCATCGACCAACGCACCATCGTCGAAGGTCCCGATCTGTCGCATCGAGGTCAGCACCATCAGATCGATCCATTGCAGATTGGGCCGCGCGTCGACGAGATTTAATTCGGCCGCGTCGGTCAGAATCGGACCATCAATAGCTCCAAGAATTGCGAGCGAATGAGAATCCCATGGATCGGCAATCGGTCCGCGCACCGGGATGGATCGCGGCGCTATGATAAAACCGAGTGCGAGCAGCAGCGCCATTGCCGCTCCGGCGATGACCTGAGCATCCACCCGCATCGCACGCATTCGCTCAAATGCCAGATCGATTCCCGCGCTCGCGATGATCGTCAGCGCCGCCAGCGCCGGTAAAAAATAGTACGCGTTGCTGCCCCATCGCAGACTCGAGGCGGCATCATGAAGCATCGCCACAATTGCGAGGCACAGGATGAGCCGATCGGCGACGTGCCGGCGCATCAGGGCGATGGTTGTGAAAATTGTGAGGCCGAGACTTCCTCCGATCAGAATGCCGAAGAACAGCGCCGGCGCGGCTGGATCGAGCCTCACCGTGCGCACCGCGCCAAAGGTGTTGAGAAAATAAGAGGGATAGATCACGCGCAACAGCGCGCTTCCGGTGCCGACCAACGCGAGCCAGATGAGGCCGAGTGCGACCGCGCGCCCGCGCTCCCTGGATATCCAGCAAAACAGCATCACGGTCGCGATACCCACCACTTGCGCTTGCTTGATGAAGAAGGCCATCACAAACAGCACGAGCGCGGAGACTGAGGCGCCGGCGCTGAAAGCAACGATGCCGCCAAGCTCGCACGCGAGTGCCGGCATGTCGACGCGATACTCAAAACCCCATCGCAATACGATGGGTGAAAGTATGAACGCGAGCGTCGCCACCGTCGCTGCCGCGACATGTGCACCAGCCTTGCGCGCGAGGACGAAGATCATCACAGCGCTGACAAGAGTCGAGGCGATTGTCAGCACGCGGCCAGCCTCGAGAGCCGCCATCGTACCGCGGCCGAAGATCGGCGCGAGCTTCGCCGTCAGTATCGGAACCACCGGCCCATAAACCAGCGGAATGAAGGGCGCGCTGCGAAAATCACGATACAGCGGCGCGCCCCGCGCAAACATCGCAACGTGGACCGCCAGCTGCGCGGGTCCGTAGTCCCACGTAGTCGGCGCGGCGATGCGGCCCAGCCAGTTCATCATCGTGTGCGCGACGAGCGCGGCAAGTACCGTGATCGCGAGCACCTCGCCGGGACGCGCGTGCGAGAGAATTGTTTTGGGATTGAGCGTGGCGAATGGACTCACACGCGGTAGAACTTGACCGGATGATTACTGCTTCGCGGCCTTGAAGCAAACGAAGCGCGGAATTGCGCAACGCGACACCAGGCAGCCTGATGATGAGAGCTCTCGCATCTTCGTCAGCATCACGACCATTCGCGATGAATGGACATTGCAGGGGAATCGTCCGAATTGATGTGGGACGCGCATCTGGCGCGTTTTTGATTCACTGTCATTCCCGACTACACAGCCTAACTTCCACAACCAGAGAGGAGTGTCATTATGTCGACCGTGCAAAAATCAATTGACCTCAATGTTCCGGTCAGTACCGCCTACAATCAGTGGACACAGTTCGAGGAATTTCCGCGCTTTATGGAGGGCGTGAAGTCGGTGCGCCAACTCGACGAGAAGCGCCTCCATTGGGTGACGCAAATCGGCGGCAAGGAAGAGAGCTTCGACGCGATCATCGATCAGCAGGTTCCCGATCAGCGCATCGCATGGCATTCGACCATCGGACCGAAGCAGGGTGGCGTAGTGACGTTTCATCGCCTCGGCGACGACAAGACTCGCGTGATGCTGCAGATGGAATATGAGCCACAAGGACTCGTCGAGAAGGCGGGCGACATGCTCGGCGCCGTCTCGATGCGAATCCAGGGTGACCTCGATCGCTTCAAGAAGTTCCTCGAGTCGCGCGGCACGGAGACCGGCGGCTGGCGCGGCGAGGTTCACCGTTAGCAATCCGTCAGTCCGCTCCGGGAAAGAGGCCGGCGATTTGTCGTCGGCCCTTTCCTTTTACACGCGAGTCAGCGCGCGATGCACCGGCGCGAGCAGGATGTCGGGCCGCAAGCCGTACACGCATGCGGTCGCGCATGGCTTCGCGCTGCAGGTCAGGCACGCCTCCGCTCCTCTGCCGAGCAGCGCATACTCATCGCGCGCGAAACGCATGTCGCCGTAGTCGACCGCGTACATTCGCGTGCGCAGTGCCTCGCCGATCTCGACGCCATAAGGACAGGAACTCTCGCAAATTCCGCATCCCTGACGGCATTGCGACGCGCCGTTGAGTTGCTCGTAGCGCCGCAGCAATGGCAGGTCAGCCGCCGCAGTCGCGCGCGCACCCGACGCGCCGAGGTACTCATCGATCGTCGCCGCATCGGGCATCGTGACGATGAGCGCGTCGACATCGGGATTCGAGAGCACCCATCGAAACGCCGCTTGCGAAAAGCTCGCGCCATCTTTTTCATACGGGCGCATGTCGTTCAGCCGCGCGCCGCGCAGCGTCTTCATCGCGATGGTGCCGACGCCTCTCGCTTTGGCCTTCTTGAAGACGCGCGGCAGCTCGGTCTGAATCGCGACGAAATCGAAGTTGCGCGTGAACCGCTGATAGAAGCGCGGATCCTGCCCAAAGTTGTAAGCGCACAGGATCACATCGAAGCGGCCGGAATCGACTCCCCAATCGAGGCATTGGATGAGATTGCCCGCGTGGCCCGACATGCCGGCGAAACGAATCTTGCCCTGCTTCTTCGCGAGCTCGGTGAACTCGTGCCATTCGGGATTCTTGATGCGCTCGATGTCGTTGATCGCGTGATTGAAATAAACATCGACGTGATCGGTCTGCAGCCGGCGCAGACTTCCCTCGAGCGATGCCATGATCGTCGCTTTGGAATCGGACGGTCCGGCGAGCGTCTTGGATGTGAGATAGACCTTGTCGCGCTTGCCCTTCAGGGCGTTGCCGATCACCGTTTCGGATTCGCCGCCAGTGTAAGTCTCCGCGGTGTCGAAGTAGTTGATGCCGCGATCGTACGCATGCAGGACGA
>DATGKG010000236.1:0-2058 GCA_035294805.1 Binataceae bacterium (SeqCode)
GGATATACGACAGCGGCAGCACAAACTTCAGAATGCCGCATACCGATCCACCCGCGACCAGCCACAGATGCGGCCGGACGTAAGTGAGAAATCGGAACAGCGGCGTGCGCGGGACGTATCGATCCCAGAGCCGTTCGAAGAAGCCTCGTTGTGAAGGATTATTCGCCGATGCGTTCATGCCCTACCCGCGCCTGCCCGGACCTCGATTCGTCATCAAACCGCAATTCGATCCGCTTCGATCAAAACGAAAAAACCCCTCCCGGACGACGGGAGAGGGGTCAATGAGAAGCCGACAGTTTAGCAGCCGTCAAAAAGCCATAGAAGAGGCGATCATCGCGCCGCGCGATCGGGCTGAAAGCTAATCTTGAGGTGGGTTCTTGTGGCAGAGGCGAGCCGCGCGAGAGTTTGCGTGGATGGTCGAACGCGACCGCTCTCCAAACGCGCAATTACCGATTGGCTGGTTTCCATTCGTCGCGCCAATTGTTGTTGCGTGAGTCCGGCTCGAACGCGAGCTTGAATAACCGCGCGGGCAAGCTCGAACTCCGGCGCAAGGGCTTCATTCGCTCTGCGGTAATCGCGGTTTTTCATCCACCTACGATGAAGCTCTTTGAGCTTACTCAAGGGTGTATCTCCTTCGTTCTTCGGAGGGCTAGTTCGATTTCACGATCAGGAATCTGCGGGGTCTTTTTTACGAATACTCCACTTCGTCGTGGAACTTTAGTAATATAGCTTTTTTGCTATAGCATGAAAAGTCGTTTGGGCAGGAAGAAGACCGGCGTCGCTACTCGAGGCCGTACCTGGCGATGCGCGCGTAGAGCTTCTTGCGCGAGATTCCGAGGATGCGCGCCGCCTTGGCCTTGTTCCATTCCGCCATCTGCAGCGCACGCTCGATCAGGTCGCGCTCCGCATCGATGTAGCTGGTGAGCTGACTCTTTTGCGCGGCGACAGTTTTGATGGGGATACTTCCAGTGATTCCCGCCGGAAGATCGCTGAGGCGCAGCGTCGCCGAGTCGCCGAAGGTGAAAGCTCCTTCGATAGCGTTGGAGAGCTCGCGAACGTTGCCCGGCCACGAATAGGTGCGCATCGCGGCCAGCGCGTCTTCTTCGATTCCGGTGGCCGGAACCTTGCGCGGAAATTTTTCATTGAAAAAATCGATGAAGTGTTCCGCCAGCGCAACGATATCTTCCGCGCGCTCGCGCAGCGGCGGCACTCGCAAAACGCTCGCCTGCAACCGGTAGTACAAATCCTGACGCAGAACTCCGTGCTGCACCGCTTCCTCGGGATTGCGATTGGTCGAGGCGATCAAGCGCGCTTCGACCGCGACTTCCGCGGTAGCGCCGACCGGCCGGACTTTGCGTTCCTGCACCGCGCGCAAAAGTTTGCTCTGCGTTTCCGGAGTCATCTCGGTGATCTCATCGAGGAACAGAGTCCCCGTATCCGCGGCCCGAAATAGCCCGAGATATTCCGCGTTGGCGCCGCTGAAAGCTCCGCGCTTGTATCCGAACAATTCGCTTTCGATCAGGTCCTTCGGGAGCGCCGCGCAGTTGAGCGCGACGAATGGCGCATGCGGATTGGGTCCTGATTCGTGAATCGCACGCGCTACGAGCTCCTTGCCGGTCCCGCTCTCGCCGACGATCAGCACGGTGCCGCGAGTCTGGCCCGCGGCCTGGATGCGCCGATACAACTCGCGCATTGCAGGCGAGCCTCCCACGATGCCGTGGAAGCGCTCGCGCTTTTCGGGCGCCAGCTTGGTGGCCTCGCGCTCCATCGCATGAAGCCGCGCCCCCGCCATCGCCGCTTGCGATCTGACATAGGAATCCGTGATCAGAATGATGCGGATATGACTGAGGCGGTCGAAGGTTCGATATGCCCACGCCGGATCTTTCAGGTCTTCGGGAAAAACCAGTTGCGCGGCTTCCTCGAACAAATGCAGCGACGCGATTATTTCCTGCAGCGAGACGTGATGGTCGGCGAGGATTTCGCCGAGCCGATGCAGGTCGGCCGCATACGCATCCATGTCGTGGGCGAGAAGGTCGTTTTGATTTCTCTCCAGCGCTT
>DATGKG010000237.1:0-2127 GCA_035294805.1 Binataceae bacterium (SeqCode)
AGGCGAGCGTCAAAGGCAGCGATCGTATCGAGCTGGAAGTGAAAGGACCTATCGATCAGATCGTCGCGATGCTGCAAGATCGGCCGGAGATCCACGACGTCAAGCGTGTGGGCGACGACGGCAAGCTGACGATTCGCGCGAGCGACGGCGCGCACGCGCTGCCGCATCTGATCAGCCGCATCGATGACATCGGCGGCGAGGTGACCTCGATCAATCTGCATCGTATTTCGCTGGAGGATGTTTTCATCGAGCTGACCGGGCGTTCGCTGCGCGACGAGCCGGCGCAAAAAGTCAGTCTGTTCGTCGGCGCCGGGATGCCGCAGCGGCGATGAGACGAGGAATCCCATCATGAAGATGTGGGCCATCATGCGGCGCGACCTGCTCAAGCTCTCGCGCAATCCGCTCACGCTGCTGTCCACGATTCTGATGCCGATCGTCTACCTCGTCATCATCGGCAATTCATTCAACGGCCAGCTCAAGCATCTTTCGCTCGCCGTCGTCAGCCAGGACCACGGCGACTACGGACGCCGGATGGTGGAGAAGCTGCAAGCGCTCGAAGCGGGACCGAAGACCGTCACGCTCACTTATGTCAGCGACGCCGGCGCCGCGGTCGACGACGTGCGCAACGGCATCTACAAAGCCGCGGTCGTCATCCCGCCCGATTTCACCAAGAGCGTGCACGAAGGGCGTGTCGCGGAGATCGGGCTGTTCACCGATAACGTCGATAGCGTCAGCGCGGGCGCGCTCGAATCGGTCCTCGCGGAGGCGGCGGCGACGCTCACCACCGATTACGTGACGGCGCGCGAGCCGAAGCTGAATCAAATCGTGCTGCGCCCGGCGGAACTCTTCACCACCGTGGACTACGATCGCTCGCTCATCCCCGGCGTCATCGTGATGTCGCTGTTCATGGGCTCACTGATGTCGGGCGTGTTCAACTGGGTGATGGATCGCTTCATGGGCGTCACCGAATGCTACCTGGTGACGCCGCTCTCGCGCTGGGAGATCGCGGGCGGCATCCTCGCCAGTGGCGTGACGATCACCAGCGTCGCGGCCCTGATCGTACTTTTTGTAGGATTACTGGTGACCGGTGCGACCATTCAGGGCGGCTTTCCCGCGCTGCTGACCATCGTCGGCATTATCGTGATGGGCGCGACGGGTCTACTGGCGATGACATTTTCGGTGCTCGGGCGCGCGACGCATCCGCGGCTGGTCGGCACCTTCGCGGGATTTCTCAATGTGATCCTGTTTTTCCCCAGCGGCGCGATTTATCCGATCGAAAGCTTCCCCGGATGGCTGCGCAAATTCGCGGCCTTCAATCCCGAGATGCATGCCGTCAGCGCGCTCAAATCGATTCTTTTCAAAGGCGCGGTCTTCGGCGCGGTGCGCGACGATTTGACCTTCCTCGCGGTGTTCACCGCGCTGATGCTGGTGCTGGCGAGCCTGTCATTCAAACGAACCCTCTAGAAAAGCCTCACTACAACAAAAGCCACAAACCTTGCACTCGGCGTAGCACAGGCTTTAGCTTGTGGTTCGTCTCATGCGGTTTCACGCCTGGGCCGCATCGATTGGGGGAAATGATGAGTCTCGATGAGTGGCTCGCGCGCCGGCGCGGCGCGATCTTCGGCTTTCCATCGCCGCGCTATCAACTCGCGCTCGCCGCGATGGAACGCTATGCGCAGCTGATCGAGATATCGCCGCTCCATCCGAAGAAGGCGCAACACTATGCGGCACAGATCGATAGCGTGCGCGACGCCCTCGAGTATCGGGTGTGGTATGTCATCCCCTTCCCCAGGTACTACCTCGCCTGGGCCGAGCTCCATCAATTGCGCAACGAGCTATGCCAGGAGCTTCCTCTCGCGCACGTATGCGGCGAGCTGATCGAGGAAATTTCCGACGAGCTCGGCTACCTCGACGCATCCACCGCCAATGCGAAGCGCGGCGAGCTTGGGCAGGTTCGCCTTCAGCTGCTGGAGAAGATTTGCGGCAATCGCGCGGTGAACGAACTCGCGCAGCGCATGCGCCTCCAGGCGCTTTCGCACTTGGCGGCGCAGGCGCGCGATGCATACCGGCTCAAGGTCAACCTGACGCGCAGCCGGCTCGCGATCATCGGCCTCGCGATAGTGCTCG
>DATGKG010000238.1:0-5625 GCA_035294805.1 Binataceae bacterium (SeqCode)
CGATCCAACGACTGGCATGCTGAAGGGGCGCACGCCGGCCACATCGGGGACCGTCCTCACGCAGACCGCACCGCTCGCGCAAGTGTTTTTCGATGATCCGACGCCGGCGATCCAGGGCGCCGCTGCCGAAGCGTTTCAAACCCTGGCAGCGTTGACATCCGACCAGACGAACGTCGAGAAGGCGGAGCAGTTGCTGACCCCTGCGGCGACTCGCATAGGTGCGATGGCCGGTCCTAACAATGGCGAGCTCGGCCTCGCCCTCGAGGAGCGCGCCGCCGGGGAAGCGGTGGTGGCGATCGCCGGCGCCGACGTCGATTCGCGCGCAGCAGGACTTTGGCGCGTCGCGCTCGCTACATATCGTCCCGGGAAGGTGGTCATCCGTCTTACCTCGGAAGAGAAATCCGCGCAGCTTCCGGATGCAATGAAGGCGATGTACGAGGTTGCGGCGCATCGCGACGACCCGATCGCATTCGTCTGTGCCGGGACAGCCTGCGCGCCGCCCGCTTCCGACGATGCCATACTCGCCAAAACGATTCGCGATTTCAATGTGAATCGCCGGAACAGCGCAGCTCTTGAATTATCTACCAAATGGTAGATAATCAATTTTACGAGGCTATACGATGAGCGATTTCATCATTCCAAAAAGCGGCCTGATTCCGGCGCCTGAAGTTCCGCAGCCCAACATCTTTCCGATGGAGTGGCACGTCGAGACGCCGAGGCTCGCGGAGATCTACGAGCGTGCGAAGCGCGAGGGCTACAACCCGTCGTCGCTGCCGTGGGACAGCTTCGATGCCGAGGCTTACACGCAGGACCAGCGCGTCGCGATGATGTACTGGTTCGCGCTGCTCTCGAACTTCGACGCTTCGGGGCCGGCGGTGTTTGCGAAGGCGACCATTCACGCATTCGAGATGCATGAAGAGACTCCTGTGCGCCAATGCTTCTTCTCGATCACGCGCGACGAGATGAATCACGAGGAGACCTGCGGTCGCGCCATTTCGAAACTCGTCCCCGGAGGTCCGGTCGATTGGGTGCCGCGCACCGAGCTCGAGCGCGTCGCCTACAACAACATCAAGTGGCTATACCACAACGGTGGCCGCTACTGGACCGGCTATTCCAACTCGCTCGGCAAGTATCCGCTGGCGGTCCTGTTTACTTCTTTCATGATGGGCGAGGTAGCGTCCTCGACGCTGTTCCATGGGATGTCGCGCGCGTCGACGCATCCGCTCTTTCAGGAGATGTTCAGGAAGATCGGGCTCGACGAATCGCGCCACCTGCAGATTTGCATCACGCTGCTCGAAAAGGACTGGCCCGGGCTTTCCGATGAGTATCGCTCGTTCGTCACCAAGCAGCTTCGCGCGGGATTCGTCTTCCTCTCGATGATTCTGTGGGAGCCGCCGAATCAGTTCTGGGATCTTCCCGAGTATTTTCTTGCGAACCATCGCGTGTTGCTTAACATCGCGCGCAAGGCCGGACTCGGCATCCTCAGCGTCGATGAGCAAGCGGACAACTGGCGGCTCGCGATCGCGCGGGTGCGCAAGTTGGTGGAACGATGGGGCATCGAATTCCCGGCGATTCCGGAACTAGACATCGCGGGCGTCGACGTCGGCGACATCAGCGCCGCCGACATTATTCCAGTTTTCTAACTCGTCGGGTTTTCGTGTAGACGATAACCATGGCTATCGACATCGTCGTGGAAAACGCGGTCGGCGAGATCGTTCTCAATCGGCCCGACAAGATGAACGCGCTCAACAACGCGATGATGAACGAGTTGAGCGAGGCCTTCGATGCGGCAGAGAAGGCGCAGGTGCGCGCGCTCATCATTCGTGGCGAGGGGCCCGGCTTCTGCGCGGGTCGCGATCTGGCGGACGCCGATCCCGGCAACGAGGACGCCGAAGCGATTCTCCAAACCGTCTTCAATCCCGTCATACACCGGCTCGCGGATTTTCCCGCACCGACGTTTGCCGCGGTTCATGGCGCATGTCTCGGGATCGGGCTGGGCCTCGCGCTCGCGAGCGATGTCGTTTATGTCTCCGAAGATGCGAAGATCGGCTCGCCTTTCGCACGCATCGGTGCGGTGCTCGATTCGGGCGGCCACAAATTTTTCATACAGCGCATCGGACCGCATCGCGCGCTGGAACTGATCTATACCAGCCGGCTGCTCAGCGGCACCGAGGCGGCCGCGTGGGGTCTCGTCAATCAATGCGTACCCAAGGGCGGGTTAATCGAAAAAGTCCGCCAGCTTGCGGCGACGGTGGCGAAAGGTCCGACCGCGGCATTCCTCGAATCAAAGCGCATCATCAGAATGATCGACGAGGAAGCGGCGGGGCTTTCCGAGGTTCTGAACTACGAGGCGCGTGCGCAAGGCGCGGCGGGCAGGACCGCGGATTACAAGGAAGGCATCAGCGCGTTCCAGCAGAAGCGACCGGCGAAATTCCAGGGCCGATAGCGCGCCGGAACTAGCTCGCGATTGATTCTTTGAGATGCGCCAGAACGATGTCGCGGGAAACCTCACCGGAAGCGAGGCGGCGCGCGGGACCTAGGCGCATCAGGTGAAACAGGAACATCGCGAACGCGAAGCCTCCCAGAACCACGACCAACGATATGGCGGTTCCCGAATCGCCGTGCCGGATCGTGTGCAGCCGATGAATCGTCCATACCGCCGATGTCGCACCGATAGCGATCGAAATTGCCGCTCGCATCAGCACGTCGCGCATCGGCACGCGAGGTCCGCTCTCTACATAATGCAGCAACTCGCTGGCGGAGAAGTAGTCGAGAAACCATCCGGTATCTTCGTCGACCTCGCGTCCCTTGGGCGGTGCGACCAACTGTCCGGTTAGTGGATCCTCGGCCGACTCGCCGCGTTGGTGCAGCTCGATTCCCTCTAGAATCTCGTTGTGGATTCGCTCGTCGAGCGGATAGCTGCGCGCGATCAGATACGACAGCGTCGCGAAAGTTGCCGGCCCGAGCGCGAAGATGATGCGGATCGCGAGAATCACGCGGGGATTCTGCACCGCATTCGGCACATAGCCCATCGAGGCGAGTATCGCGATCGGAATAGCGGCGCTCGGAATCGCGACCCACTTCGGCAGCATCGACCAGAACGCGCCGAACTGCGCCTCGCGCCGCTTGCCGGTATGAAACTCGTCGTAGTCAATTACGTCAGCCTGCATCGAGGGAGACAGGAACAGTCCCGCGCCGAATCCGACGCCCGCCCAAATGATTAACAGCAGGAGCGCCATCTCCTGCCCTCGATGCAGGAAGAACATCCCGGCGCCGCCGCTGATGCCACAGATGAAACTTAGGAGCCACGCGCGCAGCTTGCCGGTCCGCCTCGCCATGATCACCCACAACGGCAGCGACAAAAATCCCGACGCGAAGTAACCGAGCAGCAGAAACGAAATCCACAGTTGCGGATTCTTCGGCATGATCACGTACGCGGTGTAAAACGGCATCATGGTGGCGGGAATCGCGCCGGTCACGCTGCCGATCACATAGCTCGCGAGCAGGATGCGAAAAGGACGATTGCGCAGCGCGCGCCGGATGCCGGGCACCAGCGGATTCGATTCGCGCGCAACGAAGTCAGCGCGTTCCTTAATCGATAGCGCGAGGATCCAATACAGCACCGTGAGCAGCACGCCGAAGACGATTCCGATGCGAAAGAAGACCTGCCGCTCGCTCAGCTTGAAAACCCCCTCCATCACGCCCGGCGCAGCGGCGGCGGCAATGGTTCCGAGAATTGTGAACGACTCGCGCACTGCGAACAGACTTGAGCGTTCGTGATAGTCAGACGTCATCTCGGCGCCGAGCGCCGAATGCGGCAGCAGGAAGATGGTATGGAAAATGAAATACAGGACAAAGGTGACCTGGAACCATAGCGCAGCGCGCTCGCCGATCAGATGCTCAGGCGGATTGAGCAGCGCGAAAAATGCGATCCCGCAAAGCGGCGCGCCGATCAGCATGTACGGCCGGCGCCGTCCCATTCGGGTGCGTGTGCGATCGGAAATCCATCCCATCGCAGGGTCGCTGATCGCGTCGAGCGAACGCGCCAGTGCGATCGCGATCGCAAGATAGCCGAGCGGAACCAGCACCACGTCGGCGTAGAACTTCGGCATGTGGATGAAAATCGGGATGAGCATGCCGGCGCCCGCGAAATTTGGTGCGCCATAGATCAGCTTCACGCGCCAAGACAGCTTCTCGGCGTGCGATGATTCGGTAGCAAGCAGCGGCACCGCCGCAGCGGTGGCAGTCAAGGTAGCATCGACAGAACTCATCAAGTCCCCAGTTCGAGAGATCGGCCCCGACTGAAATTATCAGGGAGTCGACGCGGCGGGAAAGAAGGAATTAGCCTGCGCGTGCAGTGAAACTTCTGCGCCTACAGCGCCTTGAGTTTTCCGCGATGCGTGAGGCGTCGGGCCGCCTCGCCCAGCGCACCCGCGCGATGCCATCGGCTGTACTCCTCGATGGTCAATCCGCGTGCGGCCTCGAGTGCAACCGAAAGTCCCGCGAGCATGAACACCTGCGCCAGCACGCTGATGCGCGGCGCGAGGCCGAGGATCCCGCCTTCGCGTTTCACCGGCGCGTGCAACACGAGGTCGGCGACTTGCGCGAGCTCGGACTGTTCGTTGCCGGTGATGGCGATGATCTGCGCGCCGTGATCGCGAATCGCCATCGCTGCCTGGCACAGCTCGCTGGTGTTGCCGCTGTTGGAAATCGCGATGACCACATCGCGCGGATGCACCTGGCCGAGGCTGCCGTGGAGCGTTTCCGTCGCATGCAGAAACGTCGAGGGTGTGCCGACCGAACACAGCAGGCTGGCGCCATAGCGCGCGACGTGCTCGGGCTTACCGACACCGGTGACGTGAACGCGGCCGCCGCGCGTCAGCGCGTTGCGGATCATCTCGACCGCCTTGTCCATCGTATCGAGGTTCACGGCGCGCCGCAGCGATGCGATCTCCTCAATCGCGGTGTCGAAGAATCTTTCGATCTCCACCTCAGGATCGAATGCGCCGGTCGCGCGAGGCGCTGCCGTCTTCAGTTTCGGACGATGCGCCACCGGAAGAGGGCGGCCATACAGCTTCAGGATCTGACCGCGCAGCTCGAAGCCGGAGGGAAACGCGCCGAGCCTTCCGATGCCGATGGCGGCCGCGGCGTTGGCGAGGCGGCCGATCTCCGGCCACTTCAGCTTCCACAGCAGACCCGCGAGCACGCCGCCGAGGAACGCGTCGCCGGCGCCGGTCGTGTCGACGACCTTTACCTTGAATGCCGGCACCCGCACGCTGGTGTCGTTTGCTGAGATCGCGCATCCGCTGGCGCCCGCGGTCATGATGACGGCGACGTTGCCGAAACGCGCGCGAATCTGTTCCGCCATCTTCAACAGGTCGCCGTCCTCAGCAAGTTCACGCGCCGCGACCTTCGCAGGTTTCAGATATGTGGCCAGCTTGAGCGCTTGATCGAGTTCCGCGCGCGTCCCGAGCGTACGGATCGCGTCGGAGGGCGGCACATCGAGGTCGAGCACGGTCGGAATCGAATTCTCGCGCGCGAATTTCAGAATCGCGATCACCGTCTTCAGCGGAAGCTGCGATATCTCTGTTGACACAATGCGCGCGTTCTTGATGAATGCGCCGT
>DATGKG010000239.1:0-2625 GCA_035294805.1 Binataceae bacterium (SeqCode)
CCGGCGAATTGACATTACAGCGATTGGCAGTTCGCGACGCCTACGAACTACTCGATCTCGTACGACACATTGACGTCGGCACTGAAGCCTACTTCCTTGGGAAGCACCGGCATTTGGACCGTCTGCGCGCCGTGAAACGCCGAGGCCGCAAACACGCTAGTTTGCCCATAGATGGTCTGCGGGCGGACCGCGCCGTTAGTCGAGATGCGCACGACTTTCCCGAGTTTCACTCCCATCGATTTCGCGACGGACTCCGCCTTGGTCTTTGCCTCATCGGAAGCCTTCTCGATTGCTTCTTTGCGCGCGTCGGTGTCGTTGTGCAGCGTGAACTGGACCTGGTTGAGACGCGTCGCACCGCTATCGATCGAAACTTGAACCGACGGCCCGAGCAGATCAAGTTTCGAGGTCTCCGCGGTTATCGTGGTATGCGCCACGTAGTTCTGGATCTGCTGCGTCGGCGGTTGCGGCGCCGGAGGAACATATCGAGGGCTGACGATCTGCGCGATGGTATAATCGGTCAGCTTGACGAATCCCTGGTCACCGAGCTTGTCTTTCAGCACCTTCGAAACCCGCTCGACGATAGGTGAACCTTTGCGCGTCGCATCGGCGGCCGACGGCGCATCGACCTCGACGAGGAGAATGACATACGCATACCGCTTCAGCTCGCGATGATGCTTGCGGGCGAAGAAGGAATATGGGGTCGGTTGCTCCTCGACCGGCCATTCGCCGATGCCGCTCCGCAAAAGACTGGTCGCGCCTGCCGCCATCGCGGCGTCAATCAGCGGCCCGGTGGCTGCGAGCGACTCGCTGGCCGCGGTCAGTTCGGCCTTGAAATTCCACCAACCTTTCTGCGGCTCGGGCTGCGAAGGTGGAGGCGCCTGCGGCTGGACATAGGTGATATTCGGATTGAGCGAATAGTCGCTGGTTTCGATTTTGGTATCGGCGCCGAGCTTGCCTTTGAGCGCGTCGATGACCTTGCGCACCTTTTCCGCATGTGCCCGCGTGCATTCGTCGGCAGTGGGCGCCTGATTGTCTATCGCGAATGAAATGATCATTGTGTCAGGCTTCGCGTTCGCATCGCCATGTCCGCTGACATCGACGGTGCGCTGGTTCGGGCCTGGTGGCGGCGTCTGCGCGAGACCGACGCTAGCGAACATCAGCGCGCAGGTGAGGGCGATCAGCGGTCGGCTAAACCAGATCATCGAAACCACAGCTAAGAACGCGCGGGCGGATTTTTCTTGCACATCCGTCGCCGAGGCTACAAGAGCGGTTGCTGACGCAGGGTCGGTCACGTCTAATTGATCTATGAGTGCGCGAACCGATTTACCTCAATGCGCCCGCACCTCCCTTGCCGTAATCGTCTTAAGCTTGCTCGTCAGCCCATCGGCGCTGGCGCAGTCACGTCCGACTAGCGCTGCGCCTCCCGCGAACAAAGTTCTGAAGGGCAAAGCCACCTTCTATGGAGGCAAGGAGTTGGACGGCAACGAGACGGCCAACGGCGATACCTTCGATCATCAGGACCATACGGCCGCGGCATCGAAGAAGATTCCGCTCGGCTCGACCGCGAAGGTGACTAACCTTGAGAACGGAAAGAGCGTCGAGGTTAAGGTTAACGATCGCGGACCGGCGGTGCACGGCAATCACATCGATCTCTCGCGCGGAGCGGCACGCGATATCGGCATCACGCCCAAGAAAGGCAAGGCGCCGGTGCAGATCGAGGTGATGAAGACGCCGCGACCTAACCCCTAGCCCTCCCGTAAAAAGCGAAGGTTAGGTCTGCGAATGCCTACAGACCATAGAACGTCTCCGCGATCGCCTGCTGATATGCGCGCTGTGTGGCGCCATCGAGCATCGCGTTGGGCGGCGTCAGTGTGATGGAGTCGGCCACCTTCCAGTAGGCCTCGATCTGCTCGCGCACATCGTCGGGCGTGCCCGCGAGCGCGAAAGTCGTCACCATCTCGTCGGGGACCGCCTTGCGCATCGCGGCGAAGTCCTTGCCCGCCGCCGCGGCCCGAACCCCGCGCGCATTCTCGCCGAAGCCATGCGCCGCGAAGTATTTCTCGTACTGCGCGATCTGCGAGTAGAAGGCGACGGTCCCGCGTGCATCGTCGATGGCCTTCTGACGGTCCTTGTTGATGGCGGTGTAAATCCACAGATTTATTTTGAAGTCGGAGCGCTTGCGGCCCGCCTTTGACAGCGCGTCCTTGAGCGTCCGGCTGACCTCATTGGATATCCATCGCGCCGACCACACCGGATGTCCCGTGAGTCCGTCGGCGACCTCGCCGGCGAGGCGCACCGTTGGTTCAAATAGCGGCGGAAGCCATATCGGAATCCGATCGCGCACCAGCTTGCCGGTCCGCAGCGCGCTCAAATCGACGCGGTGGTACTGGCCCTCGAACTTCCCCAGCTTGCCCTTATCCCCCTCGGTCGTAATCGCGCGCACGATCTTTACTACCTCGCGCAGATGCGCGACCGGCTTGCCGTAGACGACGCCGTGAACATCCTCATTGAAGGTGCGGATGCTGGTGCCGAGGCCCAGCACGGTGCGCCCGCCGCTGATGGTGTCGAGGTCGAGCGCACTGAGCGCGGTCTCCACCGGGCTGCGCGTGAAGGCGAGCGCGATAC
>DATGKG010000240.1:0-2710 GCA_035294805.1 Binataceae bacterium (SeqCode)
TCGATACATCCGAGCGACCCATCGGCGAGCCGCACCGAGACGTTGCTCGCGCCGATATTGCGAAGAATGATGCATGCGCGATCATATAGATGAGGGATGCTTTCGATCGTGATGACTTGCGCGGCGAGCTGCGACAGTATCGCGGCCTCGTAGCCGCTGCCGGTGCCGACTTCGAGCACGCGCTCGCCGCCACGAAGCTGCGCGGCCTCGCAGGTGAGCGCGACCATGTAAGGTTGCGAGATGGTCTGGTCGGCGCCGATCGGAAGCGGGCCGTCGTCGTAAGCGTGATCTCGAAGTTCGCTGGGGATGAAGCGATCGCGCTCGACGGTGCGCATCGCGGCGAGCACGCGGGCATCCGTGATGCCGCGGGCCTCGAGCTGCTCGGCCACCATCTTCTCGCGCGCGTGCGTCGAATCCGTCGCCATAAGTTCGATAGATTATATGTTACTTGGTGCATGGCGAACTAGGTGACGCGGAACTCTATGCAACACGACATTCAGGTGCGGCTGATTCGCGAGGCGCTCGAGGCGATCGATCGCGGCGCGCCGCCGATGACCGAGGCATTCACGCGCAACGACCCCGCTGCATACACCTCGCCGGAACGCGCGCGGCGCGAGCGCGAGATTCTCTTTCGAGAATATCCGCTCGTGGCGGGCTTCAGTTGCACGGTCAAGAATCGCGGCGACTACTTCACCGATAGCCTCGGGCCGACGCCGATTCTGGTGACGCGTAACAATGACGGCCGGCTGCGCGCATTCGCGAACATCTGTCGTCATCGCGGGTCGCGCCTGGTGGATGGATGCGGCTCGGGCGCGGTGCGCTTCAGTTGCCCCTATCATGCGTGGAGCTACGACCTCGACGGCAAGCTTCGCGCGATTCCCGAGGAGGCCGGCTTCGCGATGCTCGATCGCGAAAGTCATGGCCTCGTAAGTTTTCCGGTCGAGGAGAAATTCGGGCTGGTGTGGGTGACGGCCGACGAGGGCGCACATATCGATGTCGCGAAGCATCTCGGCGGTCTCGCCGACGACCTCGCCTCATACGGCATCGATGACTTCGAACTGGCCGATCAGCGCGTCGTGCGCCGCAAGATGAACTGGAAGCTGGTGAGCGACACGTTCTGGGAGGCCTATCACATCAAGGTGCTGCACAAGAGCAACGTCGCGCCGCTGTTCGTGAAGAATCTTGCGCTGTACGACGGTTTTGGCCTGTGCCATCGGCTGGTCGGCATTCGCAACTCAATCGAGAAGATGCGCGCGCTGCCGGAGGCGCAATGGGAACTCATTCCGCACGCGACCATTCTGATGAATCTGTTTCCGAACACCATCTGCGTGATGCAGAGCGACCACCTCGAGACCTATCGCGTGTTTCCGGCGCCGGGCGCCGTCAACGAATCGATCACCGAGATAAGCGTGCTCACGCCGCCGGCGGACACGGAAAATCCGAAATGGAAAAAAGTGATGGACCTGCTGGTCGGCGTAGTCGAGCAGGATTTCGCGATCGGCGAGCAGATTCAGCGCAATTTCGAATCCGGCGCGCTGCGCGAGGTCGTGTACGGCCGCTATGAGCCGGCGCTCGAGCACTTCCATCGTTCGATTCGCCACGCGCTGGGCGGGAGCGCCCCTTGATCCTCGATCCTTAACGCGGCAATTTGAAGCATCCGGCCGCGCAGCGCGGCCCTTTCGATGAATTCGCGACGCTCAATAAACATTCGCAAAGTCGCCGTGGTCACGGCGATCATCCTGCTACTCGGGCAGACGGTTGCGGCGGCGCACTTCCATCGCACTTCGAGACAGCGCGAATTTTCCGCAAGTATCGCGTCCGGCTTCGCCGACAGTTCCTGCGCGATGTGTGCGGCGCATCTGCATTCCGCGGCACTTTCCGCATTCGTTCCCGCGCTCGATGCACCCAAGCTTCTCGAACGGTCAATTGCATTCGCGGTTTCTATTGAACCGCTTTGTGCATACGTCGGCCACTGCTTCGGCCGGGCTCCTCCCGCTTCGGTCTAACTTCCCAACCTCACGACATCTGAATACGCGCGTCCGATTCTGAATCGGATGGTGCGCGTTCGTCGCGCCGAAAGCGCGGCGGCGAGATCGAGCAGGAGAAGTTAGCCATGCGAATCGACTTCATCCTGGCAGTTGGGCTTGGCGTGATGTTGATGGGCGGAATTTTTTCAACCGCTTCAGCAGCAGCGGCGTCGAAGACGGCGACCAGGGATCTTAAGGAAGATGTGACAGGAACAGTCAACGATGCGCTCGGCAGGCCAATCCCGGCCGCTACCGTGACGCTTCAGAATGCGCAGGGGAAAGCCAGGGGCAAGACCGTTAGCGACAGTCAGGGGCATTTCATTTTTACCGGCATCGCACCCGGGGTATACGCCGTGGTTGCTGAGAAAAAGGATTTCAAACCGGCGACCACTATCGTCAGCGTCACGAAAAGTGGTGCGAAGCCGGTTCAGCTCGCGCTGCAAGCGAAGGAGCTAAGCGTCGCGGTCGTAGCGCATCGCCTCAATCAATCGCGCAATGCTTTGTCACCGGAAACCGGGGGCAGCGTCTATAGGTTCAGCGAGCAGGCGATCAAGGAACTGCCGCAAGGTGAAAATACGCAACTCAATCAGGTACTGCTGCAAGCGCCGGGCGTCGCACAGGATTCCTTCGGACAGATTCATGTCCGCGGCGACCACGCCAACCTGCAGTATCGCATCAATGGC
>DATGKG010000241.1:0-5390 GCA_035294805.1 Binataceae bacterium (SeqCode)
AGCTTATCGACATCGTCCCCATCGTGTCCGAGAAGCGCGACCAGCCGCTCGTGCTCCGCTTTGGCCTGATCGCCGCGCAGCTCTAGCTCGCGCTTGATGGTGCTCAGCACGTTGGTGGTGACCCGGACCTTGAAGCGATGGTATCCCTCCAGCGAGGGCATCAGCTCCGTCTCCATGTAGCGAATTGCTGCGGTGAGCAAGGTCTTGATGTCGGGATAACTTTGCGGCATCGCTAATCGCGCCCTTCAATCAGGTTGAAATAGTCCCACAGCGGCTCCTCGATGCGCCGGCCGATTGCGCATCGCTCGACGTTGACCTCTTCGACGCCGCGCATGCCGAGCCGCAGGCACCCAATCGCCCACTTCACGCCGCCCCACGCCTCCCACCATTGGACGTGCTTCGGATCGACGCTGTGGCCGCTGGCTTTCTCGTACGCCGCGAATAATTCCTCGCGCGCGCCGAAACCTCCGACCGGCTTGCGCCCGCCAAAACGCCATGTCTTCACGCATACCCAGCCGAGGTCTTCCATCGGGTCGCCGCTGTGCGCGACTTCCCAATCGAGCACCAGATGGATGCCGTCTTCGCGCACGATGAAATTGCCATGACGAAAGTCGCCGTGCACAACCGTATGGCGCGCGCTCTTGGGTGCGTTTTCGGCCGCCCATCGCAAACCATATTCGATCGCCGGCATCCGGAAGTCGTTGAGATCGACGAGTTGGCGATACGCCGAGACCATCTGTGCGGCATCCTGCCGCCCGAGGAACGAGACCTTCCTTAGATCGATGTTATGGATACCGGCGAGAATCTTTCCGCATTGCGCCGCCATGAGCGGACGCGCCTTGGCGAATTGATCCTCGCGCAGAATCTTCGTCGCGAGAGTTTCGCCCGCGACGAATTCAGTGATGTACCCGGGATCGAGGCCGTCGGACGCGTCGAGGATCGCGCGGACCTTGGGTGCGATTACGCCTGAATCGTGCGCCGCAATCATTAGACGCGCGTCTTGCTCCGCGGTGACGCGCGGCATCACGCCTTCGAGCGGATTCGGTTCGTCCTCCTTCGGCTTGCCGGGAATCTGCAAAATCAGATGCAGGCGATCCTTGCCGATATCAGCTTCGAACGAATACGTGTTCTTGTTGGCGCCGCCCGTGAGCTGGTTGAAATTGTGAATCGTCCCCGGCGCGCCGATGTGGCGCGCGACCGCCTTGCCGAGCCGCGTCGCGATTTCTTCCCTGGTCATCAAACCCGCTCACTCCTCAGCTTTGCGGCTGCTGGTGATGCCGAACATGATTTGCGCCACGCGCCTCATCTGGATTTCCTCCGAGCCTTCGGTGATGCGATAGCGCCGATGATGCCGGAAGATGTGTTCGAACGGCTTGTGACGCGAATAGCCGATGGCGCCGTGAACCTGCATCGCGCGATCGGCGGCGTTACACACGAGCCGATTCGCGCGGTAGTTGCACATCGCGACTTTATCGGAGAGCCGCCGCGCGACCTCCGGCTTCGGCATCTGATCCATCTCCCACGCGGTCTTGCGGATGAGTTCGCGCAGCATCGCGCATTCGGTGTGGAGCTCGACCAGCGGCCACTGGATTGCCTGATTGTTGGCGAGCGGCTTGCCGAACGGCTTGCGCTCCTTCGCGTACTTCACGCTTTCGTTCACGCAATACTGCGCGGCGCCAAGCGATGAGGCCGCCTGGCGGATGCGATTCTCGTGCACGAAGTGCTGCGCAACCGCGAGGCCGTTTTCCGGATCGCCGAGGATCGCATCGGGCTCTGCGGGAATACGCACATCGATCGACACGCGCGGATGGTCGGTCGGCATGTTGAAGGTCCAGAGATACTCCTCGATTTTGAAACCGTCGTTCTTGGTCGGCACGATGAAGCAGGTGATGCCACGCGGACTGCCATCGCGTCCGCTGGTGCGCGTGAACACAAAATCATGGGTCGCGACGTGCAGACCCGTATTCCACATCTTCGCGCCGGTGATGTGCCACATGTCGCCCTCGCGCACCCCGCGTGTCTCCATCCAGGTCGCATCGGAGCCGTGATTCGGCTCGGTCAGGCCGAACGCGATGCGCATCGAGCCATCGAGGATTTTCGGAATGAATTCTTTCTTCTGCTTCTCGCTGCCGAAGTCGCGGAACATCAGCACGGTCGGAAGATTGCCGACGATCGAGCTTTCGTTCTGCAGATCGTTGTGAAGGCCCAAGCCCTTCGCAGCGAGATATTCACGGATAATCGCCATCGCGAGGTTGGTGCCGTCCTTGCCGCCGTACTCCTTCGGCAGCGCATAGCGATAGTGCCCGGCCTTGTCGGCGCGCCGGCGCATCTCGCCGAGCAGCGCTTCCCATTCATGGCGCGGGAGGCCCTGATTTTCGAAATCGGTGCGCGCCCATTCGCGGCGATGATCGAAAAATCGGATATTGTCGTTCTCGCGCTCGAGCGGCTTGATTTCCTTTTCGATAAAATCGTCGAGCTCTTCGAGATAGCTGCTGATCTCTTTCGGAATGCTGAAGTCCACGGCTTTCTCCTCTCGCGTTTATGCTGCGGGCGAACGCGCGATTATGTCACGGCTTACCTGATTCGTCGAATATTCAGGAATGCGCTTGACCATGATGTAATCGGGGTGCATGCCGCTGCGCGACATAGTTGCCCCAAGGCCGCGCGTCCTGTTCGTGGGAATTAACCCGAGCCTTCGATCAGAGCAAGTCGGGCATCATTTTGCCAGCCCCGGAAATCCGTTCTGGAAGCTACTCTACGAATCGAAGCTGATTCCCATCGCGCTGACCTGCGACGATGACGGACGTCTCATCGAATTCGGCATGGCGCTGACGAACCTGTGCGCGCGCGCATCGCGCTCGGCGGCCGAACTCACGCGCGAGGAAATCATCGCTGGCAAGCGCATCCTCGCGAAGAAGATTCAGCGCATCGCACCGGAAGTCGTCGCATTCGTGGGGCTGAGCATCTATCGCGATTTCTTCGGCAAGGCCGCGAGCCCCGGCGCGGGCGCGAAGGATGAGATAATCTCCGGCGCGCGCGTCTTCGTGCTGCCGAATCCCAGCGGCCTGAATGCGAGCTTTCCCGGCTTCAAGCACAAACTGATCTGGTTCGAGAAGCTGCGCGAGTTCATCGGGGCGCTGGAATCTAGCAAGCAGCAAGCATCGCGCTCAGTTGGCGATCGGAATTGAATAGGTCAGCGGCGAGGTCGCGCGCGTGGCGACTATGAAAATCGTAGTTGCCGTCGATCTCGGCGACGCCCGCGAGCGCTTCATCGATATCGCGGAACGCGAGGACGCCGCGGCCGGTCGGTATAAATTCGCTGAAGCCCGTTTGTTCCGCGAGCACAGGCTTCCCTAACGCCAGATAACAGACACTGCGATCACTGAACCATCCGGTGTGCCATTCGCGGAAGAGCGGCTTGGGACACAGGATCTCGGCGCGCGAGGCGCGGAGGTAGTCGCGGTAGGCCGCGGGCGTCGCGACTACCTGATGGGGCTCGACCACGCGCCATCCACCCGCTGCGAGCGCCTCGCGATCGCGCATCGGATCGGTCTCGCCGACATTCGCCGCTAGTTCGAATGGCCGGCCCGCGCGCTTCGGCAGCTCGAGGTAGCGCATGTACGCCGCGCGCTTCGATGCGCTCATCATACGGCCCTCGAACGGAAGCTCCTCCCAGGTCCATTGCGTGATCGAGGTGAACGGCGCGTCGCGGCCGGGATCGGATGAAGCCTCCCACATCGGCAGGTACACGAATGGCAGGAACGTATGCCACCTGAGGCCGAGCTTCGGCACGCCGCATTCGGGCGCGGGAACATTCGGGCCGACCGTCAGGTGAACGTCGTGCTGCTTGAGCCCGAATTCATATTGGCTCGCGAGGATTTGCAGATGTCCTGGGTCGACGTCGATCAGCGCCTTGCGGCGGAAACGCGACAGAAACGACGGATGGATAGCGCTGGCGAAGTTCCAAAGCAAATCGGCGCTGCGTACGAGGTCGAACACCGTCAGCACCGGACGCCCATACACCTCAGCCTGGTTGAGATCCTGAACTTCGATATCGTCGAACACCAGCACGGCAGCATGCGGCGCGAAGCCATATGGACTGATGCGCGAGAGAAAATTAGCGGCGAGTGCACCATCGCGCGCGCGATCGCCACAGGACTTGACCAGCTCCAGCCAGAAAACCTGGTGCCCGAGCGCGCGCAACCCCAGCGGATATTGCAACATCCACGACCATACGCCGCCGCCCTCCGGGTAGCTCGCGACCGAACGATTTGCGAGCACGATGAGCATAGCGATGATGCGGCGTTACTTCTCGAAGAACTCGCGCAGCGCCCGCGCCAGCTCCGCGGGTTTTTCCTCGGGAATGAAATGTCCGCAATCGGCAATCGCGCCGCCTTCAGCCTTGAGCGCGACGCGGCGCAATGACTGCACGATGAGATCGCTGCGCCCACGCGTGCCGCCTCCGCCGAGACCGAGCGTCGGCATCGGAAGTTTGAAGCCGGTTGCAAGCAGCTCGCGATTGTCGGCAACATCCTGCGGCAGCGCGCGATAAAAATTGAATCCCGCCCGCATCGCGCCCGGCTGCGAATAGGTCCGCACGTACTCCGCGATGTCGGCGTCGCTGAAGACGCCGGCCTGATCGGTGCCCGCCATGAAAAACCATTCGAGGTAGATGCGCTCGCGGCCGTAGGTCAGCGCCTCCGGCAGATCAGGCACCTGATGAAACATGTGATGCCATCGCGGCGCGCCGCCCAGTCCCGATCCGGCAGGCATGTCGCCGGGCACGGGAGCATCGAGCATCGCGAGATGCGTCACCGCATCGGCATGATCGGCCGTCAGTCTGAATGCGGTCGGCGCGCCCCAATCGTGACCGACGACGATGAAGCGCTCGAAGCCGAGATGATCGCGCATCAGGCTCCACAGGTCTCCCGCGACGGTTTTCTTGTCGTAGCCTTTCGACGGACGCGAGGAATCGCCGAGCCCGCGCAGGTCCGGCGCGACCAGAAAAAACTTGTCCGCGAGCAGCGGCATGACGCGACGCCATTCGTACCAGGTCTGCGGCCATCCGTGGATGAGAATCACGGGGCGGCCGTGCCCGAGCGTCACGTAGTGAAGCCGCACGCCTTTCAAGTTCGCATAGTGATGTTGGAAGTTCGCGTCAGCCATGGTCCTAACCCACTCCGCCGTTTTCTGCGATCGCACTGCGACCGAGCGGTAGCAGTGCGAAGTATGACGCCATTGCGGTGGTGAGCGAAAACGCAATCGCCCAGCGATAGCCGCTATGCCCGATGATGAATCCTGCCACTGGCGGTCCCATCAGCACGCCGATGCCGCCGCTGGTATATAGGGCGCCGAGCAAACTGCCGAGACGCTGCGTACCATAAAAGTGC
>DATGKG010000242.1:0-5370 GCA_035294805.1 Binataceae bacterium (SeqCode)
TCACGGTCATCGAGAAGCATCCGCGCCTGCTGCCTTTCGTCGACGCCGAAGTCATCGAGGCGCTCACATATCACTTGCGCGAGCGGCGCGTCACCATGCGCCTCGGCGAGGAAGTCGATCGCGTCGAGTTGCTCGAGGACGGCGCCTTTCCGCGCGTGAAGATTCATCTGGTCAGCGGCAAGCAGATCATCGCCGATAAAGTCCTGCGCAGCATCGGTCGATCGGGTGCAACCTCGCGGCTCAACCTCGAAGCGGCGGGCGTGAAGGCGGACGAGCGCGGCCGCATCAAGGTGAACCAGGTCTATCAATCCGAAGTGGAGAGCATTTACGCGGCCGGCGACGTGATCGGATTTCCCAGCCTCGCCTCGACCTCGCGCGAGCAGGGCCGTATCGCGGCCTGCCACGCATTCGGCGTCTCGGCGAAGCATGCTCCCGAGTTGTTTCCGTACGGCATCTACACGATTCCGGAAATTTCCTTCGTCGGACAAAACGAGGAAGAGCTGACCGACAAGGGCGTGCCGTATGAGGTCGGCAAGGCGCAGTATCGCGAAATCGCGCGCGGGCAAATCGTCGGCGACACCACCGGCATGCTGAAGCTGCTCTTCGAGCGCGACACCCGCGAGCTGCTCGGCGTCCACGTCATCGGCGAGGGCGCGGTCGAGCTGATTCACATCGGACAGGCGGTGCTGTCGCTCAAGGGGAAAGTCGATTACTTCGTCGACACGGTCTTCAACTATCCAACGCTGGCGGAATGCTACAAGAATGCGGCCTTCGACGGCATCAATCGGCTGCAGATGTAGCGCTTGGGTTTATCATTATGTCTAATATTCTATGATATTTACATAAGCGTGTATGATGATTGATGGGACAATGGGTTCGTTTTCGCGATTTCAGATGATTCCATCATACTCCGGTCCGAAATGCCTTGATTTTGCTCGATTAAGTGGGTTGTTTTCGCACGTTCGGCATAAAACCACTACTATCTGACTGCAATCGTCGTGGGATGGCTTCGTTCGCAAAAAACCCTTTTAAATCTTGCATTTAATGGGTTTGTTTAGGCAGTTTCGAGTTTCTCGCGAGCCTCATCTTTAGAAACGACGTTGGCGCCCCTCCGTCGGAACGCCAAGTCGTATGATAGCAGAAAATAGCGAGGCTGGCGGAACCATTTCGGCGAAGGTTCATCGCGGCTGCTTCCCTCGCCAAGCCAGCCCGGCTACAAAATCGCCCCCGCTTCGCGCATCGAGGCGATTTCCTCCCACGTGTAGCCGACTTCCAGCATCACCTCTTCGGTATGCTGGCCGAACTCGGGCGCGAGCCGCGCCTCGTGCACCACTTCGCCATTGATGGTCACCGGCGCGCCGGTCACCTTGATGCGTCCCGCGGTCGGATGGTCCATCTCCTGGATGTATCCGTTCACGCGCGCCTGCTCGCTGTCGAGAATCGAGCGATAGTCGACAACCTCAGTCGCGAGGATGTCGGCGTCGTTCAGTTCCTTGAGCCATTGCGCGCTGGTCTTGCGCGGAAAAACCTCGTCGAGGACTGCTTGCGTCTTCTCGCCATGCGTATGGCGATGCGCCGCGTCGTGGTCGGGATCTTTCTCGATATGCTGGATGCCGAGGATGCGGCAGAACGCGGGCCATCGTTTGTCGTCGACGCCGGCAATACAGATGTGGCCATCGGCGGTTTTGAACGCGCCCCAGATTCCGTGCAGCAGCGGATCGGCGCCGCGTCCGGTGCGTTCGGGCTCGATGCCGGTGAACGAAGTGTAATTTATCTCGGTCGCCTGGATGGCGATCATGGTGCCATAGATCGAGGAATCGACGCGCTGGCCCTCGCCGGTGCGTTCGCGTGCAAACAAAGCGGCGAGGATTCCGCCTGCGAGGCTGAGCGCGCCCGAATTGTCCGCGACGAAGGTCCCTGCGATTAGCGGCGGATCATCGGGCATGCCGGTTTTCGCCATCAGGCCACCGGAGGCTTGCGCGAGAGGATCGCGGCTCGGACGGCGCGCCCATGGACCCTGCGGGCCAAACGAGCTGCTTTGCGCGTAGACCAGGCGCGGATTGATCTTGCGCAGCGCGTCCCATCCGAGCCCGAGGCGATCGAGGACTCCCGGGCGATAGTTGGTGAGCAGGACGTCGTAAGCCTTCACCATCCGATGCACGAGTTCGATCGTCTTCGGATTTTTCAGATCGGCCGCGACGCTCCGCTTGCCGCGATTGGCTCCGATGAACATCGGCGGCAGGAGGCCATTTTTCACCTGCGGCCCCGCGATCGACATCGGAAAGAGCCATCGACTCGTGTCGCCGGTGTTCTTGTTTTCCACCTTGACGACGTCGGCGCCGAGATCGGCGAGAAACAATCCGGCGGCGGGCCCCGCGACTTCCTGCGCGATCTCGATAACATGGACACCAGCGAGCGGTTTGCTCATGGTCAACCTCCCGTGCGGCGAGCGAATTATCGATCCCATCGATGCGGATTCACAAATGGAATCGCGCGCTATCTGCTAGGATTGGCGCTATGGATGACAGGGAATTCGTCGCAAAGTCGGATGCGTGTTTGAGTCGCGTCGCAAAATGGATCGAGGAGCTCGATCCCGATGAGGTCGACTACGCGACCGCCGATGGCTCCGTGACGATAGAATTTCCCGACGGCGCGAAGTTCATCCTAAGCCGGCAATCGGCGACCAAACAGGTCTGGCTCGCTGCCGGCGCGCACGGATATCACTATAACTACAACGCCTCGCGCGACGGGTGGATCGACGACAAGGACGGCCACGAGCTATATCCGCGTCTGGCGGAAGCGATCGGTGAAAAAATCGGTCATCCGGTAGAGTTCGAGTAGCGCTTCAGACAGGCTTGGCTTGATTGCGTCGCGCTTCTTCTTCCTTGCGCGTTCTGTCGTGGAACCTTTCACGCAGGAGGAAGATGACGCTTGCGACTGCCAAAAATAGACCGAACATTATCGGCGCGAATAGAAATGGGGCGGGACGATTAAGCCAGTTCTCGATCATGGACGCACCCGTTCGACAACTACTCCGACAACGAAAAGAATAGCTCCGAATCCGAGGGTCTTCCAAGAGTCGCTCAGCGTGTACGAGCGGCGTTCGACCCATCGATCCAACGGCGCGAAGACGATGATCAGAACCGCGATTTCTCTCAGCCCTTCCGCGAACATTTCAAATATTGACTTGCGCGACGAACTCTCCATTCGTCCGAGTCTATTTCACATCATGTGTACAGTTGCAACCACAGAGTCTATTGCGAGCGAGGATCGTTGCTCGCCGCTTGGCGCAAGGCTTTTTCCACCATCTCGCGCGCGAGGCCGAGATAGTTCGCGGGATCGAGCACCCTCTCGAGCGCGGCGCGATCGAGATGCTTCGATACCGTCGCGTTAGTCGCGAGCAAATCCAGGAACGGTCGCTTCTCCTCGATCGCGCGCCGCGAAATCTCCGCGACCAACTGGTGCGCGCGATCGCGGCCGAGATGCGGCGCGAGTGCCATCGTCACAGCTTCCGATGAGATCAGCCCCCCGGTCGCGTCGAGGTTCTCGCGCATCCGCTTCTCATCGATGTGCAATCCTTCGGTCAAATTGCGCGCGTGGAAGAGTGCGCCCGATGCCGCCATGAAAACCTCGGGTAGCGCGATCCATTCGACCATCCATGGTCCGCTCGCGCGCTCGTGGTCCTGCACCATCGCTTCTATCAGCGCGCTCGCGTTCTGACGGACGACCGCGGCGCACGCGAGAATAAAGTTGCATGCGACAGGATTGCGCTTCTGCGGCATTGTGCTGCTCGCGCCGCGCCCCGGCTCGGCCGGCTCCGAAGCTTCGCCGACCTCGGTCTGCATCATCAGCTTGATGTCGGTGGCGAATTTCGCCAGCGTCCCAGTCATCAGCGCAAGGAACCCGCCCACCTCCGCGATCGCGTCGCGATGCGTATGCCATGCGATTTCCGGCTCGCCCAGTTGCAGTTCCCTCATCAGTTCGCGCTGCACCTCTAGGCCGCGAGTTCCTAGCGATGCAAGCGTACCGACCGCGCCGCCGAATTGGCCAACCAGCGCGCGAGGCTGCAACTCTTTCAGTCGCGTGCGATGACGCTCGATCGCGGCGAGCACTTCGGCGGCCTTAAGCCCGAAGGTGATTGGTACCGCATGCTGCAACATGCTGCGTCCCGCCATTGGAGTATCGCGATATCTCCGCGCCAATTTGGCGAGGGCAGCAGAAATTGCGCGTAGATCGCCTTCCACGATTTGCAGCGCAGCACGCATCTGGATCGCCGTCGCGGTATCCATGATGTCCTGCGTAGTCGCGCCCCAATGCACATAGCCGCCGTAGTCGCCACATCGCGCGGTCAGTTGCTCGACGACCGGGATGATCGGCGAACCCGCGATTTCAGTGCGTTCGCGCAGTTTGTCCATGTCGATGGATTCGATTTTCGCGTGCGCCGCGATCGCTTCGGCCGCATCGGCAGGAATGATTCCCAGATGCGCTTCGGTGCGCGCGAGTGCCACCTCGATATCGAGATAGATCGCGATGCGATTTTCGTCGCCGAAGATGCGCCGCATCGCCTCGGTGCAGAAGAGGTTTCCAAGAATCACTGAATCAGATGCCGTCGATGCCATGGCAACCATCAGATGTCGAGGAACACGGTCTCGCCCGCGCCTTGCAGGATGATGTCGAACCTCACCGCGCGATGTGTCGCGTCCGTCCACGCTGCGATCATCGTAGAGCGCCGCTGTCCGGGTGCAGAGTTCAGCACCGCATCGGTGGCGTTGAGCGTTTCGTCGGGGAAATAAATCCGCGTCACGAGGCGCTTCAGCAGTCCGCGCGCGAAAATCGAAACATTGATATGCGGTGCCTGTAACTTGCCATCGATGCCGAGTACCGGTCCGGGCTTGATGGTGTGGAAGCTGAATGCGCCGCGCGCGTCGGTGCAAGTGCGTCCATAGCCATGAAATGCCGGATCGATCAGCTTCTCCTGATCGTCGTCCGGATGGTCGTATTTTCCCTCGGCGTTGGCCTGCCAGATTTCCAGCATCGCATCGGTGACCGGGGCGCCGTCGCCATCGATGACGCGTCCTTCGATACTCAGGCGATCGCCGCGCGTCTCCTTGCGCACCAGATTCGCACCGGCCTCATCGATGAGCGAGGGGCGAAAGAACGGGCCGATGGTCTGCGAGGGAGTCTGGCGCGCGCTCATCGCGGATGTTCCTCGGGCGTCGCCGGCGTCGCACAGCGGCCGCGCAGTACCATGTCGAATTGATAGCCGAGCGCATGCTCGGGCGCCGTCGTATCGATATCGAAACGTGCGACGAGCCGATGCTGCGCGTTCTCATCGGGGACGCTGTTGTATATCGGATCGAGCGCGAGCAG
>DATGKG010000243.1:0-4186 GCA_035294805.1 Binataceae bacterium (SeqCode)
ATCTTCAAGGCGACCGATACGCTCAGCGGGCAAACGGTCGCGATCAAGGTTCCCTACGTTCAGTTCGAGAGCGACGTGGTCTTCTACTCGCGCTTCCAGCGCGAAGAGGAAGTCGGCCGCCGCCTCGACAACCCACACATCATCAAGGTCCTCACGCCGCAGAAGAAAAGCCGGATGTACATCGCGATGGAGTACGTCGACGGCATTTCGCTACGCTCGATCATGCGCGACTTTCGTCCGATGGCGGTGGAGCGGGCGCTCAATTATGTCCGGCAGCTTTGCGAAGCGCTCGTCTACATGCACGGCGAAGGGGTGGTGCATCGCGATCTCAAGCCCGAGAACGTGCTGGTGACGTCCGCGGGGGTGCTGAAAATTATGGACTTCGGCATCGCGCTCGATGAATCCGCCCGGCGGCTGACCTGGTCAGGCCTTTCATCCACCATCGGCACTCCCGACTACATGGCGCCGGAACAGGTCAGCGGCCGGCGTGGCGACGTCCGCACCGATATCTACTCGTTGGGTATCATTCTCTACGAAATGTTGACCGGCGAGCTTCCTTACTCCAACAACAGCAACGTGTACGCGATGATGAAGGCGAAGACCAGCGAGGACCCGCAGCCGCCGACGCACTTCCGTCCCGATCTCGATCCGCATCTGGAGGAAATCATTCTGCACGCAATCGCGCGGACATCACGCGATCGCTATGCCGCCGCCGCGGAGATGCTCGAGGACCTGCAGGATCCGTCGCAGGTCGTAATTCACCATCGCGCGCAGTCACTTCATCCGACCAGCATCAAATGGCGGCGGACCAAACGAGCCATCGCGGTCAGCGCCTTTTTCGTGTCGCTGATCGCGGCGTTCCTGTTCCTGATCTGGCTCGCCAACCGTTATCCGGCAGCCAACAAGCCCCATCGGTCGTATCGAGGCGAGGTGAAATGATGCGCCACCGGAGATCGTTTGTCAGAAGCATTGCGGCGGCCGTTCTGACGGTAGCCTCGCTACCGTCGATGGCACACGCGCAGAATGGCGCCACGACTTTTCCTCTCGATCAGGCACTTAACCTCGCATGGGTGCTGGTGGCGGGTTTCCTCGTGATGTTCATGCAACTCGGCTTCGCGATGCTCGAGACCGGCTTCACCCGCGCGAAGAACGCGGTCAACACGATGGCGATGAACCTCATCATCTATCCGATCGGCATCATCGGATTTTTCGTCACCGGCTACGGCCTGATGATGGGCGGCGTGGCGCAATGGCCGTCGCTCGGCGCCAGTGGCCTCGAACATCGCGAGCTCTCGATCGCGATCGGCGGACATCTTTATGGACTTCTCGGCGCGAGCAAGTTCGCTCTGTTCAGCGTCAGTCACGAACCCTCGAGCCTCGCGATGTTTCTTTTCACGCTGGTGTTCATGGACACCGCGGCGACGATTCCGACCGGTGCGATGGCGGAGCGCTGGAAATTTTCCGCCTTCGCCATCTACGGCTTCTTCATGTCGATGTTTCTCTATCCGCTGTACGGCAATTGGGTGTGGGGCGGCGGATGGCTCTCGCAGCTCGGCGTCAATCTCGGCCTCGGTCACGGACACGTCGATTTCGCAGGATCGTCGGTGGTGCACATGACCGGAGGCGTAACCGCGCTGGCGGGCGCGATCGTGCTCGGGCCGCGCATCGGAAAGTTTCGCCGCGACGGTCAGATGGCCGCGATTCCCGGCCATAACATTCCGATGGCGATGGTCGGCACGCTCATCCTCGCGTTCGGATGGTTCGGCTTCAACACAGGCTCGACATTGGCGGCCTCCGACCCGCGCATCGGCCTGATCGCCGCCAATACAATGATCGCATCGGCGGCCGGCGCACTCTCGGCGCTGTTCTATCTGTGGTTCCGCTTCCACAAGCCGGACGTCGCAATGGCGTGCAACGGACTTCTGGGCGGCCTGGTCGCGATTACCGCGCCGTGCGCATTCGTCGCTCCGGCGGCGGCCGCGATGATCGGCATCATCGCTGGATTGCTGGTGGTCGCCCTGGTGCTCATCCTCGAGCGGCAGTTTCGCATCGACGATCCGGTCGGCGCGATCGCGGTGCACGCCGGATGCGGCATCTGGGGCGCGCTCGCCCTCGGCATCTTTGCCGACGGCAGCTATGGGGACGGTTGGAACGCGGTGGCAGGACCGGTGCGCGGCATTTTGTATGGCGATCCCGGACAATTGATCGCGCAACTGATCGGCGTCAGCGTGAATCTTTTGGTGGTGTTCGCCCTCGCCTTCGGTTTCTTCATGATCATCGAACGCACCATCGGCAATCGCGTCATTCCAGAGGTCGAATGGACCGGTCTCGACGCGCTCGAGATGGGCACCGACGCTTACAACAACTCATAGTGGCGCCGCTGCGATCGGCCGCGCGCTCAGATACAATTTTCGCTCGTCTCCAACTACCTGAGGAGCTTCATCATGATTCTGGAGCGGCGGAAATTTCTTTCCCGGATTGGCAAGACCGCGTTGGCAGTGGCCGGCGGCTATGTGATCGCGATCAACCCCGCGCGCGCCGCGGATGAAGGCAATGAAAGCGACATCGGCCCGATCGAGGACCTGATGCGCGAGCATGGCGTGCTCAGGCGTGTGCTGCTGATCTATGAGGAGGGTCTGCGGCGCATCGCGGCGCACCAGGACTATGCCGGTAATCCGTTTCTCACCGGCGCGCAGCTCATCCGCCGCTTCATCGAGGACTATCACGAGAAAAACGAGGAGAAGTTCATCTTTCCGAAGCTGCAGAAGGCCGGCGCCGAGGCCGGGCGCGATGTCGCCATTCTGCTCGAGCAGCATCAGGCCGGGCGCAAACTCACCGATGAGATCATTCGCGTCGCAGCCATCAACGCGAAGGACAACCGGCTGGTCGATCCTGCGACACAGTTCATCCGGATGTATCGTCCGCACGCCGCACGCGAAGACACCATCGTGTTTCCCGCGTTCCATCAGGCGGTGAGCGAGAAGGAATTCGACTCCATCGGCGATCAGATGGAAAAGCAGGAGCACAAACTATTCGGCGAAGGCGGCTTCGCGAAGATCGTCGAAGCGGTTGCGGAAGAAGAGCGCGCGCTCGGCATCTACGAACTCGATCGGTTCACGCCGAAGATCGAGGCGGATTGAAACCAATCGCGATGACATTCCGGAAAGCCGTTGCCGCGCTGGTGTTCGCAATCGTGGCGTTCACTCGTCCCGCATTCGCAGCGGATCAATGCACGCCATTCGGCGATCCTCCGGCGCAGATCAACCATGGATTTTTCGCGAGCGCGTTGGCGGCGCACAATCCAATCTGTTTCGGCGGCCGCGTGCTCGGACCGTGGAAAGATTCCGATGGCACCGATCGCTATGCGTGTATCTACGAGCCCGAGCAGCATAGCCGCGACACTCCACTTCCGCTGCTGGTTTTTCTGCACGGCTCGCTCGCGACCGCCGATTCGATCAAGCTGACGGGGCTGACGAGCGCGATCGAAACGGGCGACCTCGGCGAAAAGAAGCCGGGCTTCATTTTGCTCGCGCCCGAAGGCCGCTACACGTCGCATCACTACCCGGGCCTCGATTCCAACGCCATGGGATGGGACAACTGGTATCGTCAGTTGAGTCCGTCGGGTGATGTGACCATCGCGGGGACCACATACAAGGAGAACGTCGACGCGGCGGCGATCCATCACTTCATTCAGGATGAGATCGCGACCGGCGAAGTGGATGCCTCGCGCGTCTATCTCACCGGATGGTCCAATGGCGCGGCGATGGCGCTGCTGTACGCGCTGAATCGTCAATCGATCGCGGCAGCCGCCGTGTATTCGGCGCCCGATCCGTTCGGCGCATTCAACGATCCGTGCATGCAGACGCCGGTGCCGCGCGCGCCGACCTCCAACGCGGAAGTACAGATTTTCAATCCGCACATTGCGCTCATGCACGTGCGCAACAGTTGCGATATCGGCGGCATCTGCCCGAACGGAAATACTTTCGCGCAGCAAATGCGCTCGATCAGTATCAGCCTCGACGACGTCCTCCTGAATGCGTATGGCACGCCGATCAGCGCATGCGATGACACCTGCGGCACCAGTCCGAATGCGGACGGGGACGTAAGCGTGATGGGCCAGGTGGCGGGCTTCGGGCATCACGTGCGATGGCCGTCGGCGTGGAATGCGCGAATGCTCGCCTTCCTC
>DATGKG010000244.1:0-6859 GCA_035294805.1 Binataceae bacterium (SeqCode)
GGATCACCATTAGTGCGCAACTCTCGATATGCGCCGCCGACGCCGCGGGTGCTATCTGGTTAGGAGAGCGGCCGAGCGCGAGACCCACCTCCCAGATCACCGTTTGCAAGAACGCAGGATTTAGTCCCGCCAGTGAAGGATTGCTGCGGAGTGTTGCGCCGAGGTTCGCAAACGAGCTATCGGCGACAATCGCTTTGAACAGGTTCGGGCTTTCCCCTTGCACTATCAGTGTCGCGGCCGCGCCCTCGGATACTCCCAATGCGGCGATGTTCGCGAAGCCCTTCTGCCGCAAAGCTTCAGCGGCGGCCCGCACGATGCCGCGCCCGTTCCATCCCCATCCAGCGCGCCCGCGTGCGAAATCCGGATTATCAATAATCAGGAGCGGAAACCCTACAGAATATAGGAATTTGACGTAGGGCAGCATCGCGCGTTTCGAGGCTCCCGAAGTCGGGACGAGCAAAACGGCGGACCGCAGATGCCCTGGGACGAACCACGCGTCGACGGAGATTCCGTTGTCGTCGGTGATGCGAAGGTTTTCGAAGGTCGCTTCGCAGCACGATAACGGATCGATTCCCAATTGCGCCGCAGTGCGTTCTTGCTCGGATCCGAAAATGACGTCGCCAAAGCCGCCGTCGAGAAAGGGCGGGTGCAGGATGCGCCAGGTCACGAACGTCGCCGCCCCGAACCATAGCGCGAAGCCGACTCCAACCAAGGCGAGCGGTATCAGCGTCGCGCGGGTCAGGAACTTTCTTTTCAATGGCGCTTCCAATCCATGCATCAGCGGAGGCGCAGAAAGGCTCGCATGCGATCCAGCTCGGAGGCAAGTTCGCGTTTGAAGGCGCGATCGGGTGGCGCTGATTTAAAGTAGCCGAAGTCCGACTTGAGTTCGCCATCCAGCACGGAAAGATTGCCCCACCCGATGATGCGATCGCGCCACAGCATCGGCAGAGCATAGTAACCGCGGATGCGTTTCGCGGGCGGAGTGTAAGCCTCGAACCGATAAGTCCAACCCCATAGCAGCTCAAAGCGGTCGCGGTCCCAAACTATCGGATCGAAGGGCGTAAGGAGGCGCACCGATTCCTCCGCCGGGCAGCGCGTCGCATCTTCATCTGTAGGCCAGTACCATTCGATGCCGTCGACACGCGCATGCGCGAGGCGCTGCTTCGCCCGACTCAAGGCGGCCTGCAACTCGCCATGCCATTGTGGAACGGCATGACGGAGCCGCCGCACAACTATCGCGAGGCTGCTTTCCGGCAAAGGCGCATAAATGCGGGCGGCGATATCGACCAGCGCATCGATTCGTTCGCGCCGCGCGCTCGCATCGGAGGGTGCGAGCCCGTGCTGATGCGCCGCGTAGATGCGGATGCCGCCGTCGCGGCGGACGACGCGCAGCATCCCGCCGTAGTGCATCGCGTCGAGCAGATGCGTCGTCGCATTCGATGATCCGCCCCAGTAATTCCTCACTTTGCCATGCGCGAAATGATCATCGACCTCGCGCGGATGCACCACGCCGCGCTCTCGCACGAACTCGAGGAGTTGTTGCGCGCGTTGGCGTTTCGCCGCGGGCCATCGCGCGCCGCGCCACGGATTGGTGTATTGCTCGCCCGGATTGCGCACCTCGCGCAGTCGCGGATGCATCAGCGCCTGAACCTCGCGGGTTACAAATCCGTAGTTGATGAAGAAGTCTTCCTCCACACCGAGCGTCGCGTAGCGTCGCTCGAGGTCGCCGGCGCGATAATCGAGCACGCGAGGGCGCAGCGTCAGGTCCTGTGCGCGAGCCGGCGCACGAATTGGGTCGGCCTGCACGAAGCCGAGCTTGTGCAGCGCGCGTTTCAACGTCGTCGGCGCGAAGAGACTGCGCGCGACCGCATAGCTGCGAAGCTTATCGAGCGTTACCCGCATGGTGCTTGTGACGGTTCGGGCGTGTATCTAACCTGACGCTATGGCCGATTGGAATCCCGAGTTGTACAACCGCTTTCGCCGCTATCGCGAGGAGCCGTTTCTCGCGATCCTCGAACGCCTCGAGCTACGCGGCGATGAATCGATCGTCGACCTCGGATGCGGTAGCGGCGAGAATACCATCGAGTTGGCTCGACGCGTGCCGCGTGGACGCGCGCTCGGCCTGGATTCATCCGCCGCGATGATCGAGGCGGCGAACAAGGTGCTGGCTGATGTGGGACCTGAGGTTCGCGCCCGGCTGAGTTTTTCGCTTGGCGATATCAAACAGTTCAGCGCACAGGACGAGTACGCGGTGGTCTTTTCCAATGCCGCGCTGCAATGGGTACCGGGGCATCGCGAGATCTTCATGCGAATCCATCGCGCGTTAAAGCCGGGCGGGCGCGTCGTCGTGCAGATGCCGAAAAACGATTTGGAAACCGCGCAGATGACGATTCTCCAGCTCGCCGCCGAGTCACCATGGAAGGAGATGCTGCCGGCGGTGTCGGTGCCCTCGCGCGGAGTGCCCGGTCCCGAACATTACACCCGGCTGCTTGGCGAAATCGGATTCGCCGACATCGATTGCTATGAGCATGTCTTTCAACATCCGATGGATTCGCCGCGCGATGTGGTCGATTGGTCGCGTGCGACCGCGTTGCGTCCTTTCCTCGGCGCGCTGCCGGCGGATAAGCACGACGCGTTTTTGAGTGCGCTGGTTGAGCGCCTCGCGCGCGCATACGGTACCGATGGACCACTGATCTTTCCCTTCCGGCGGCTGTTCATCTGGGCCACCCGTCCGGCCCTCTAGATGCCGAAGGCCGCGCCAATCGCGCTGATCGTTCATGGCGGTGCGGGCTCGCATGGACCCGCGCACGAGCGCGGCGTACGCAAGCGCGCGATGCTCGAGGCGGTCAACGCGGGCGCAAAAATTCTGCGCGACGGCGGCAGCGCGCTCGATGCCGTGATCGCGAGCGTGGTGATCCTCGAAGACCATCCGCTCTTCAACGCCGGGTATGGCTCGACTCTCAATGCTGATGGCGAAGTCGAGATGGACGCATCCGTGATGATCGCGAACGGTACGGAGATCCGCGCGGGCGCGGTGGCCGCAGTCAGTGGCGTAAAAAATCCGGTGCGGTTGGCGCGCGCCGTAATGGAGCATACGCCGCATGTGATGATGGCCGGCCGCGGCGCCGAAAGCCTCGCGAGTCAATACGGAATCGAGTTACGCAATCCTGAGGATCTCATCACGCCGCGTGCGCGCGAGAGGTTTCTCGCGCGCCTTCAGGAGCAGAAGGAACTCGAACGCGAAGGGCATGGTACCGTGGGTGCTGCCGCGCTCGATAGCCATGGGCAACTCGCCGCCGCCACTTCGACCGGAGGTGTTCCCGGCAAGCTCGCGGGACGCGTCGGGGACAGTGCGATCATCGGTGCGGGAACTTTTGCGAGCGCGACTGGCGCGGCATCGGCGACCGGTCATGGCGAGGCAATCATCATGGCATCGCTATGCCGCGAGACGATCGAAGCATTGGGCGAGGTCCGGGGAAAACCCGATTTGCCGCGCGCCGCGCGACGCAAGATAACGGAACTGATCGCACCACAACATTCCGAGGCCGGGATCATCCTCATCGATCGCCGTGGACGCATCGGCTACGCGCACAATGCCGAAACGATGGAGGTCGCCATCTTCGAGACGACCGGCGCCGTTCGTCACGAACGGGTTGCGTCGATCCCGCGTTTGAAACCGAAAGCATCGCAAGCTAGATAATTCGACATGGCCGAGCCACAAGAACGGGCGGAACGGGCGATTTCGATGCTAATGCGGCTCGGCATCTCGATCGTGATGCCGCTGTGGGGTCTCGCGATGCTGATCCTCGGCATCCGCAACATGTCCGGATGGTGGATCATCTCCGGACTGATCGTTGGCGGCCTCGGCGCGCTCTTTTTTGTCGGCAGCCCGCTCACCGATCCTGTCTTCAAAGATCGCCGCCTGTAGCACTTTTGCCGTTGCTCGCGGTTGATATACTCTTCGATCAGATGCCCATCTTCGAGTACGAATGCGAGCGGTGCGGGCGCATCAGTTCGCAGGTGGTGCTGGGATCCGAAAAGGAGTCGCGGCCTGCCTGTCCGCATTGCAGGTCGTCGCGTACCCATCGCGTGATGTCGTCATTCGCGATGACGGTGAGCGAGGACGTGCGGCTGGCGGACTTCGATACGTCGAAGCCGCGCGATGAGTCGTTCTATCGCGACTCGCGCAACGTGGGGTTATGGGCTAAGAAGCGCGCCCGGCAAATGGGCGTCGATCTCGGGAGCAAATTCGAAGAAACCGTCGAAAAGGCGCGCAGCGGAAAGCTCATCAAGGATATGGAGTAGGCTGCGCATCAGTTGGGGAGGAGCGCTCATTATGACTGACGAGAAGGACCGCTTCGGCGACAAGCTCAAGCAAAGCGAGAAAGCCCTCGAAGATCAGTGGGCGCGCCAGCAGGACGCCGAGCTGCTCGAGAAGATCCGGAAAAAGGCACCTACTACATTGCATTGTCCGAGGTGCGGCACCGCACTCCTGGATGAAGTTAAGGGCGGAATCCACCTGCTTGCATGCCCGCAGAATGATGGCGCATGGATCGAGGCCTCGGCGCTGGAGAATTTTTTGAAGAAATGACGGTTTTCCCGTGCCGCCAAAGTCGCGCTGCTAATCGCGAGTCATTGACAGTTTAAGCTAGGCTCATTAGAGGATGATTCAGACTTAAGGCTATGTTCTTCCAGTTTGGCGTACCACTCGCACTCACCATCATCGCGATCGTGTTCGTAACCGCGATGTTCGGGTTGCAGAAGCTGCTCGCTCCGAGCAACCCCTACGCGCGCAAACTCACGCCCTATGAATGCGGCGAACCGCCGACCGGACGCGCCTGGATTAACTTCAATGTGCGCTTTTATGTTATCGCGCTGATATTCGTCGTGTTCGAAGTCGAAGTCGCGTTCGTCTACCCGATCGCGGCGGTCTTCCTGGATTGGGTGAAGAACGGCCGGCGTCTGTATGCGCTCAGCGAGATCCTGATTTTTTTGTTAATATTGTTTGTCGGCCTCATCTACGTCTGGGCCAAGCACGATCTTGAATGGATTAAGAAGGTGCCGGAATAACGGCGCCGAGGATTGCTATGTCTTTATTGAACTCGCTCCCCGACTACGTCATCACGACGAAGACGGACGAGGTTATCAACTGGATGCGCAAGTCGAGCATCTGGTACATGCTATTCGGCCTCGCGTGTTGCGCCATCGAGTTGATGCACACCGGCGGACCGCGCGCGGACATCGACCGCTTCGGGGCGTCGCCGCGAGCCTCGGCGCGTCAATCGGATTTGATGATCGTCGCGGGCACGCTGACGCTCAAAATGGCGCTGCGCACGAGGCTTCTGTACGACCAGATGCCTGACCCCAAATACGTCATCGCGATGGGAAGCTGCGCGAGCTGCGGCGGCCTGTTCCAGCTTGCGTATTCAGTTTGCGACGGCGTCGACAAGATTCTACCTGTCGATGTGTACGTTCCCGGATGCCCTCCGCGTCCCGAGGCCCTGACCGAAGGATTATTGAAGCTTCAAGACAAAATCATGACCGAGCGATGGCTGAGCAAGGGACCGAGCAACGGCACTTCGCCGACTCCGACGTTCCAAGCCTAGGCCGCAGCGCAAGCGCTGAAAATGGAGTCGTTGGAAATATACAACCGGGCTAAAGAAAAGTTCGGCGACCGGATTTTAGAAATTGTAGACAAGAAGCCCGACCCTTTTATGGTCGTGGATCCCTCTGCGTTGGTCGAGATCTGCCAGTATCTCAAGGACGACTCTGCCACCGCATTCGATTGCCTAAGCAATGAGAGCGGCGTCGATTACAAAGATCGCATCGAGGTCGTGTATCACCTGTTTTCGTATCAGAACCGGCATCAGGTGGTGCTGAAGGTGAAGCTCCCGCGCGACGGCCCGACAGTCCCGACTCTCGAGAACGTCTGGAAGTCCGCGAACTGGATGGAGCGCGAGATCTACGACTTGCTCGGCGTGACCTTCGAGGGCCATAGCGATATGCGGCGGATACTGATGCCGGAGGATTGGGTCGGGCATCCGCTGCGCAAGGATTTCGTCGAGCCGCAGGAGTATCACGGCATTTCTACGGTCCGCGAAAGCCCCATCATCAGGTTAAAGTAGAACATCAAGTATGAGCACACTGCGTACCGAGGAAATGACGCTCAACATGGGGCCGCAGCATCCGTCCACGCACGGCGTGTTGCGCTTCATTGTGCGCGCCGACGGCGAGGTGATGCGCGAGGCGATCCCAGACGTCGGCTACCTCCATCGATCCATAGAAAAGATTGCCGAAAAGGTCGGCTATCACGGCTTCATGCCGTACACCGATCGCGTCGATTATGTCTGCGCGATGTTCACCAACCAGGGCTGGGGGATGGCGAGCGAGAAGCTCGGCAAGATCGAGGTGCCCAAGCGCGGCGAGTATTGCCGCGTAATCGCGGCCGAGTTTAACCGCCTCGCGTCGCATCTGCTCTCGGTCGGCACGATGGCGATGGATATCGGCGCAATGACGCCGTTCACCCACGCGATCCGCGAGCGCGAGATGATCAACGACCTCATCGAGGAGTTGTGCGGCGCGCGCCTCACTTTCAACTACATGCGCATCGGCGGTGTCGCCTTCGACCTGCCGCCCGGATGGCGCGAGAAGGCGCTCGGGTACCTCGATCATCTCGAGCCGATTCTGTCCGAGTACGACATGCTCATCTCGTTCAACAAGATTTATGTCGAACGGCTCGCCAATGTCGGCATCATCAGCGCGCAGGAGGCGATCGACTACAACCTGGTCGGTCCCAACCTCCGCGCATGCGGCGTCAAATGGGATATCCGCAAGGACATTCCCTATTCGGTTTATCCTG
>DATGKG010000245.1:0-6586 GCA_035294805.1 Binataceae bacterium (SeqCode)
ACTTCCCGCAGGCACCAGTCATGCGGCAGGTTATAGTTGTTGCGCGCGTCGCCCAGCACGATCACCGTGGTTCGCTTGTTCACGGACCCGAGGTGGTCGCTGTAGAAGTTCCTGAACGCATGCCCGAAGTTCGAATGAGCGTAGACATTGATGATGTCACCCTTGAGCGCGATATCGAGCGCTTCCTTGGCATCGTTGGTGCGGAAGTGTTCGGTCACCTCGCCGATGTCCGCGACGAAGATGTAACTGCGCACCCGCGAATAGAGATCCTGTAACGAATATACAAATTGTAGCATGAAGCGCGAGGCGTTGCGCACCGAATCCGAAACGTCGCACAGGATAACGACCTGGGGGCGCTCCTTCTTGCGCTGCTCGAATTTCAGCTTGAACGGCACCCCGCCGTATTCGAGGTTCTTGCGCAGCGTGCGTTTGACGTCGAAGCGGCCCTTCTTGTCGTGCTTGCGGCGAATCGAAATGATGTTCTTAAGGCGCTGCGCGAGCTTCTGCACCGCCTCGTTCATTTGCTTCAGCTCTTCCTCGGACAGATAGTAGAAGCTTTTCTCGCCGAGCTTGTTGAGATGCTGCTCCTCGCGCGCCTTGATGTCGCGCTTCTCGCGCTCCATCCGCACATAGCGCCGGATGATATCGTCGAGCTGCTTGAGCCGGCGGTCGAGGTACTCTTCCATCTGCGCCTTCATTTTGGCGCTGATGTCCATCTTCTCGAGCTCTTCGCGAAGCTGCTTGATCTCCTGCTCGATCTTGTCGAGGCCGAGCTCGCGCGCGAGGGCGCGCGCGAAATAATTCTCCTCGATGGTGCGTTCGATATTGTTCAGCTTGACCGCGCGGGCCGCGTCGCGAATCTTGCGCTCCATCTGTCCTGATTGATTCTGGAGCAGCTGCTTCGCGAGTTCCGAGAGCTTCTTGCCCTCCTTCTTGAGCATCTCTTCGACGTCTTCGAGGAATTTCTGGAACTCCTGATCCGACATCGAGAGCGCTTGCTGCACCGCCTGGCTAGCTTGCTTGATGATCTCGCCAAGGCCGGAAAAATACAGGTCGAACAATTCCTCGAAGGTCGGCAGCTCGCTGCGGCGCTTGATCATAGTGGCGCGCAGGGCAGCGCGGAAATTGTCCTTTTCGGACAGTCCCGTCACATCGGCAGCGCCGAACGCATCGAGGGTTTCGGCGAGCGACACGCGCACGCCGTTTTCCCGAAGCAGGTTTGCGAATTCGACTAACTTTTCTTGCATGCGCTTCTTGATCCCCTCTTTTTCTTTTCCCCTTCCCTACAGAATTGTCCTCCTTCCTTTTATCCCTCTCCATGCTTATGGAGAGTGCGCGGCGTCCGCGCCGGGGTGAGGACGGGAAGGGGTGAGGTTAGGTCAATTCAACAGATCCTTGTCGCTGCTGCCGCTGGTCTCCGGCGTTGTGCCGCGGCGCGCACGCGCCCGGCGCACGTAATCCTTCAACTCCTCCTGCGCCTTGCGCACGTCGCCCTCGTACTTGACGATGGTGTCGAGGGTCTCGTTGACCAGCTCCTGGTCGAGGCTCTGCACATTGAGCAACGTCAGCGCCTTGATCCAGTCGAGCGTCTCGCTGATGCCGGGAGTCTTCTTGAGGTCGAGCTTGCGCAGCGACTGCACCACGCCAACCACTTCCTCCGCCAGTTTCTTGCTTGCCTCGGGCACCTTGAGCTGCACGATGGCGAGCTCCTGCTCCTTGGCCGGGAAGTCGATGTAGAGGTGCAGACAGCGGCGCTTGAGCGCATCCGACATTTCGCGCGCGTTGTTCGAGGTCAGCACCACCAGCGGCATCTGCTTGGCCTTGATGGTGCCGATTTCGGGAATCGTCACCTGGAAGTCCGACAGCAGTTCGAGCAGGAATGCCTCGAACTCGGCGTCGGCCTTGTCGATTTCGTCGATCAGAAGCACGGTCGGCTTGTCGCTCGATATCGCCTTCAGCAACGGGCGCGGCAACACGAAGCGCTCGGAAAAGAACACCTCATCCTGCGCCGCGATGCGATCGACGGCCTCGTTCAGCCCCTTGGCGCCGTGCAGCACCTCGCCAATCTTGTCTTTGAGGATTTGCGTATAGAGGAGCTGCTTGGCGTACTCCCATTCATAGAGCGCCTTGCCTTCGTCGAGTCCCTCGTAGCATTGAAGCCGAACCAAGTCCCATCCGAGCGCCAAGGCGGCGACCTTCGCAAGGTCGGTCTTGCCGACGCCCGCGGGTCCCTCGACGAGGATCGGCTTGCCGAGTTCCTTGGCGAGATACACCACCGTCGCGATACGACGGCTCGCGATGTAGTTGTTCTGTTTGAATTGCGTGACTACGTCTTCGATGGAAGAAAACATTCGGCCTCCTCGCCGGATGCGGTCGTGGGGCAGATACCGCTTTAATCGTAGTTCAATATCACGGCCGGGCGCGAGGACAAAATGACCCCGAGCCTTTCCGAAGTCGCATCGAGATCATCCAATGCCTGCGTGATGCTCCAATTTATGCGCGCGCGCGGGTTTTCGGCAGGTACGAGGTATTGAGGATCTCGAGCGCTGACCACGGACATTTCGCGGGAAGCTGTTGGCGCCACTCTCTGGGGTTTAGCCCCATTTCGTTCCCTGCCGCCCTGCGAGCGTAGTTGTAGGCGCTCAGCAGTACCTCATCTAATTCCTTCTTCAGGCTTGGGTTCTCTCGCAGCAAATCGGACACCCGAGCGCGTTGCTCATCGATGGTGTTTTCCCAGCTCGCGCTGCGCTTCCCGGGCTGATGAGTCCATTTGAGCAAATGAGACATTATCAGCTCGAGTCGGCTTTCCAGTTCCCGCCGTACGCTTCGGGCCAAATCGTCGAGCTCCTCGGCAACGTTTTCGCGATCGAGGTTTTCTATGTCACCCGCGCGGAGCGCGCGAACCTGCTCCTGAATCCAGGCGTAATAGTCCGTCTCGTAAAGAGAGGGGGTGGTGGCCTGCGCTATGTTGCGGGAACTGCGCACACTGATCACCTTAGCCTCTGCCGCATGCGCACTCCAGCCGGCGCCGATTTCATCACGCGTAGCTCAGCCATTTGAACATCTCGCGGACGCTCGGACGCTTGCCGTACATGAGGATGCCGATGCGATAAATCCGCGTCGCGATGCGCTGCACGACGTAGATTGTCCCGATAAGGATCGCGAAGCACAGCACGATTTGCCATGCCGGCGGGCTCTCGACCGCCAGCCGCGTGTACATCAGAACCGGCGAGCAGAACGGCACCAGCGACGCGATCACCGCCAGCGTCGAGTTCGGCGCCGCCGCGACGGGCGTAATCAGCGTGCAGGCGCAGATCAGCGGCGAGATGATGACAAAATTCCAATGCTGCGCTTCGTCGGTCGAGTTGAACGCTGCGCCGACCGCGGCAAACATCGCGCTGTAGAGCAGGTATCCGAGGAGATAAAAGATGCCGAAGTAGATCATCAGCGAGAGCGGTACCACATGGCCCGCCATTGGCAGCGTGCTGCGAGGCGCGGCGATTGCCAGACCCATCGTGCCCCAGGTGACCACCTGCAACAGTCCGACCGCGCCGACGCCGAGGATTTTTCCGGCCATCAACTCGTCCGGCGTGGCGGAGCAAAGCAGCACCTCGATTACGCGCGAGGCTTTTTCGTCCAGCACCGAACGCATGATCATTACGCCATACGAGAGCAGCGTTATGAAGAGCACGGTCGCGAGTAGCAGCACCGTGATGATAGCGGCGGCATCGCGGCTCGCGTCACCCGGCTTGACGCCGCTGATGCGGATGTCGACATCGGCGCCGCGCAGCATGTCTTTGATCTGAGTGGGGCTCAACCCACTCTGCGCCATCCGCATCCGGTTGAAGCCGCCGGAAACTGAGTTGCGCACCAGTTGCTGCCAGATGAAGTCGCGCGCCGTGCGGCGTTCGTAGGTCGCGCGTCCCTTCTCGATCGAATCCGCATCGATCCAGATCACGCCATCGATACGACCGTCGTCGAGTTCGCTTTCCAGCCGTTGATGCTCCGCGGGCGAGACATCGTTGTCGATGGTCACGTGATAGCTGTTGGTCGCGCTATCGATCAGGCCGTCGCGAATCAGCGCAGCCAAATCCTCGCGCGCGCAGGCCAGCACGATTCGCTGGTTATCGTGATTGGCGTGTGCTCCGACCACGGCCGGAATGCCGATGACGAACGCGAGGAAGCCCGGCATCAGAAACGTCGTGATGAGAAATGAGCGGGTGCGAACGCGCTTGAAGCATTCGTGCTTGCAGATGATCCAGGTGTTGCGGAGCGCGGAGCTATGCACTGGCCTTCTCCACCCGATCGATAAAGATTTGTTCGAGCGAGGGCTCCATCACTTCGAAACGGGAAATCTTCGCACCACACATCGCAGCCTGCAGCAGCGCCTGCGAGTCGGCGCCCGGGCGCAGCTTCACTTCGGCATAGTTGCCGTAATTGTTGCTCGACTCCACCAGCGCGCATCGCGCGAGAAATCGTCCGTCGCCCTCATATGCGATCTGGACGAAGCGCGAGCCGTAACTCGCCTTCACCTCGCGCAGCGCTCCCTGCAAGACCGCGCGTCCGCGATTCACCAGGCAAATCGCGTCGCACAGTTTCTCGACCTGATCCATCCGATGGGTCGAGAAGAGGATCGTCCTGCCCTGCTCTTTCAATTCGAGGATTACGTCCTTGAGGACATTCGCATTGATGGGATCGAGACCGGAAAACGGCTCGTCCATGATGATCAGCTGGGGCTCGTGCAGCAGCGCCGCGATGAACTGGACCTTCTGCTGCATGCCTTTCGACATTTCCTCGACGCGCTTGTCGACCCACTGTGCGATATCGAGCCGCTCCGCCCATTTGCGTGCCCGCGCGATGGCGTCGCGCGAGGTCAGTCCGCTGAGCTGTCCGAGCAGCACGAGATTCTCGCGCACGGTGATTTTGCGATACAGGCCGCGCTCTTCGGGAAGGTATCCGACCTGATGCAGATGGCGGCGCGCGAAAGGCTCGCCGAACAGCCGCACCGCGCCGGCATCGGGCGTGATGATGCCGATCATCATGCGAATCGAGCTGGTTTTGCCCGCGCCATTGGGGCCGAGCAAGCCAAAAATCTGACCGGCGGAAATCGAAAAGGAGAGATCGTCGACCGCTACAAATTTGCCGTACGACTTGCGCACCCGCTCAAGCTCAACCGTCACCATCGAATCGAGCCTACAGAAAGGCGCTGAATGAGACGAGTCCTCCGCCTGGTTCGTAAACGCGCAATCAGTGCGCCCAGACCAATTGCGGATTCTTCTCCCACGGATAGACATGCACCATCCAGCCGAAGATTTGCGGATAGAAAACGCCGCCGGCCTCATCGCATGCCGTTTTGGTGGCGATACTGCCCATCCCGAACTTCTTCCAGTCGACGGTCGTCGGATCGGTGCCTTTCTGCGGCAAGCATAAATTGATGTGTTTATGCCATCGCGCGATGCTCAGCGGCACGCGCTGGTTGAGTTGATCCTCGGACCAGCGCTTCGGCGCCGTGTACATCGCGCCGACCAGCTCGTAGCCTCCGCCGGAGGTGCGTTTATACAGGAGCGAGGTTGGCTGGGACGGATTGAAAGTAAACTGCGCCTTCACCGCGTACCACATCTTGGTGAAATGGACGATCGGGGTCTTCATCTCCGGATGAAACGGCTTGAAACCGTCAGCCTCGGCGACGTGATAATCCTTGTACTTCGCCAGCGCGTTCTGGAGCGTCTCAACCATCGCATCGGCGCGATGCTGATCCGCGTCGCTGTGGGGACGCAGCGTCGTGTAGCCCATATGCGCCGCCATCATCGGATCGTTTTCCATGTGCTCGGAGGACATCATCATGTCCATCGAGGCGGCGTTCTCGCCCGCTTCAGGCATGGTCGAATGCGTCATACCGCCCATGTCCATCGAACCCATATCGTCGGCGGCTACCGGGCGCACGATGAGCAGAAAGGCGGCCATCGCGGCCGCGCTGAGTAACGCTGAGGCGCGATACTTCATTCGATCCTCCCCAACGCGATTCTACAAAAGGGTTCCGCCGGAGGGCAGGTAGCGATCAAAGCGGCCGAAGCTTCGCGAGGCCATGAAGTGTCCTATGTGATCGATCTTGAAACCCGCTCCCAGCAGCGCGCTGAGCACGGTCATATTGATTCCAGGAACCCGGAACTCGACCGTCGCGCCGGCGTGATCCTTCATCGCGTCGCCGATAGCGCGCAGGAGCGCAAGCTGCTGACGGGCGCTGCGTGTGGCCACAGGCCCGATGCGATACGGCGTTCCGTCCCAAGGCGCGCGACTCGCCCGATTCGCATAGTAGGCGTATGCGAGCAGCGCGCCGGACCCATCAGGGATCGCGATGCAGTTGAAATTGCATTCTCCGAGCCAGAAACGATGCTCGACGTCGCGTCGCCGTCCCCAAATCACCTCATCGAGATCGCCGAGCTTGCGAATCCACACCCTCGATAGCGCCGCCTGTTTGATGTTCTCCTTCCTCGGTGCCCTTGGCGATGCTAGCTCGCCGAGCCCGCGCGCGGCGCCCTCGATTCCGTACAGCGGGAAGCGCGGGAGCATCCCCGCCTGAATATAA
>DATGKG010000246.1:0-7938 GCA_035294805.1 Binataceae bacterium (SeqCode)
CACCTCCAGGCGCTTTCGCACTTGGCCGCGCGGGCGCGCGATGCATATCGGCTCAAGGTTCACCTGACGCGCAACCGGCTCGCGATCATCGGCGTCGCGATCATGCTCGCTCTCCTCGCGGTGCTCGTCATCATGCCGCCCGGACTGCGCAGCGGCCTTCGCCATGGCGGCGACATCCGCGAGCGCTACCTGTGGCTCATCGTGATGTTCGGTGCGATGGGCGGTCTCATCAGCGCGACGATAGACATCGCACCGATCGAGACCCGCGCCAGCGAGTACCACATCGATCGAGAGTTGCCGTATCTACACGCTGCGATTGGCGCGGCGCTGGCGCTGGTGGTGTACATCGTACTAATCGCGATCATCGGCATTGAAGCGTCGCCGCTCAATCCGTCATATCTTGTGATCGCGTTAGTCGCAGGATTCGCGGAGCGGGTCTTCGTATCGCCATTGCTGAGGATCGCGGGCATCGCAGACTTCACTCGGGAAACAAAACCCTTAACTGAAAGAAGGATCACCAATCATGCTGTATGAATTGCGGGTTTACCATTGCATGCCGGGCAAGCTGCCGGCGTTGTCCAAGCGCTTCGAGACCGCGACGACGAAGCTGTTCGAGAAGCACGGCTTCCGACAAGTCGGCTACTGGACGGTCGCGATCGGCGAATCGAGCTCGGACTTCTATTACATCCTCGCGTGGGAATCGCACGAAGAGCGCGAGAAAAAATTCGCCGCCTTCGCATCGGATCCGGAATGGATCGCCGCGCGCGCGAAGAGCGAGGAAGGCGGCCCCCTGGTAGAATCCATTACCAACAGCATCCTGATGCCGACCAAGTATTCGCAGTTGAAGTAATTAACCTGAAGCACTAGCCGCCGCAGATGCGGTCTATGGGCCGCCATCGGTGAAAATGACGAGAACTTCAGGCATTACTTTCACTTCGGCAGTCATAATTGATTCGCCGAGGGTCTAAACGTGCTATCATCTGGTTGCGGCGCTCCTCGTGGGCGCCGCGGCCGTTTTGGGGCATTGCGATGAGATGTGAAAGTGCAAAAACAAACCCATTAAATGTAGGAGAATCAAGGAGTTCTCCGTTTGCGGCATACGACATTGGAGGCGCTTCGCGCGATCAGGATTCGACGGGTCGTTTCAAGAACGACCCCTACCGGTTCGAAGGGATTGAGCGAGGACCCGAGACTTCGCGCGCCGGTAGAGGTCCTCGCGACGGCCCGTAAAATCCGTATCGCTTCGGTCCTTTGGGCCCGCGCGCAAACATTCGAAAGTGCAAGAACAAACCCATTAGAGAGTCGCGCCTCAGCATCGAAAAATGAAAAAACAAAGCCATTTAATCCCCGACTTTGCTAGGGTTTCGCAAAGTCGGAGGCGGCTCATGGACGCTCGCGACACTCCGCTATCGAATCGCTCCGCGGAGGTCCTTGGAGACGCTCGCTACGCTCGCTTGGCGACTCGGCAGCCTCACTCGGGAAGAGCCATCTCTCAAGTTAAAGACAAATATAACACGTTATAGCTTTTCAGAGCATCTCTAAACTACGGCCGCGGCCCCGGATACCGCGCCTGCATCGCAAACGGATACTCACTCGAGATCGGCAGCGCGCTCGCCTTGTCCAAGGCCTCCAGCTCCGAGGCATCCAACTTGAGGCCCACCGCGCCGAGGTTGTCGTCGTTCTGCTCCTGCGTCCGCGCGCCATAGATTACCGAGCTGATGCCGCGCTGCTGGTTGCACCATGCGAGCGCGACCTGCGAGACCGTTCGGCCCCGCTCCTTCGCGACCTGCTCGACCGCTTCCAGCGTCCGGTAGTTGCGCTCGTTGGTTAGCCGATGCCAGATGTCCTGCTTCGTGAGGCGCGCGTCTTCGGGCGGCTTCTCGCCCGAACGATACTTGCCGCTCAGGAAACCACCGCCGAGCGGACTCCATGGGATGACGCCGAGGCCCTCGCTGCGGCATGCCGGCAGCAGCTCGCGCTCGAGGTCGCGGGAGATGAGACTGTACTGCGGCTGCAGCGAGTCGAACCGCGCGACGCCCGCCTTATCACTGACCCACAGGCTCTTCATCAGTTGCCATGCGGTGAAGTTGCTGGCGCCGAGGTAGCGCACCGTGCCCTGATGGACGAGGTCGTCGAGCGCGCGCATCGTTTCCTCGATCGGTGTTTCGAAGTCCCACGCGTGCACCTGGTACAGATCGATGTAATCGAGCTGGAGGCGGCGCAGACTCGCCTCGACCTCCGACATGATGTGCCCGCGCGACAACCCCCATTCGTTCGGGCCGACTTTACCGCCGGTGAAGAGCTTCGCGTTGAAGCGCACCTTAGTCGCGATGACGAGCTGATCGCGTTTATGATGCTTGAGCGCGCGCCCGAGGATCTCCTCCGATGCGCCCGCCGCATATACATTCGCGGTATCGAGGAAGTTGCCGCCGACCTCGATGAACTTGTCGATCATCTTGTGCGACTCTTCCTCGCTGCTCTCGCGCCCGAAGGTCATGCATCCGAGCGACAGTTCCGACACTTTCAGACCGGTGGTGCCGAGCTTGCGGTATTCCATCGAAAAGTCTCCTGAGGATAAGGGAACGTGATGCGCGATCCTTCGGACGGTAGCGAAACTCGGCCTGGCGCCGCAACATGGTCACCCGGACAGCGTTGGACGGGGCTTTCTTCGACTCCTCACGGTCGGGAAAATGGTCTAGAGTCATTCGTCACGGCCGATGCGTCCGAGGCTACATCGGTGACCCGGGAGCATGAACAGAGGAGACTCTGATGGCACACTGGTACGAGGACAATTCGAAATCTATCGGCAACACTCCGTTGGTGCGGCTCAATCGCGTGATCGATGGCGCCCCGGCGACCGTGCTGGGGAAAATCGAAGGACGCAATCCGGCCTACTCCGTCAAATGTCGCATCGGCGCCGCGATGGTATGGGACGCCGAGAAGCGTGGGCTGCTCGGTCCGGGCAAAGAACTGGTCGAGCCGACCAGCGGCAACACCGGCATCGCGCTGGCGTTCGTTGCGGCCGCACGCAGGATCCCGCTCACGCTCACGATGCCCGACACCATGAGCATGGAGCGGCGCAAGCTGCTGCTCGCATACGGAGCGAAGCTCGAACTGACCGACGGCGCGCGCGGCATGAGCGGCGCGATCGCGAAGGCCGAGGAGATCGTCGCGGCGAATCCGAATAAATTCGTGATGCTGCAGCAGTTCACCAATCCCGCCAATCCCGCGATTCACGAGACGACCACCGGTCCGGAAATCTGGAACGACACCGAAGGCGCAATCGACATCTTCATATCCGGCGTCGGCACCGGCGGCACCATCACCGGCGTCTCGCGTTACATCAAAAATACCAAAGGCAAGAAGATCGTCTCGATTGCGGTCGAGCCGACCGCGAGCCCAGTCATTACGCAGCAGCGCGCGGGCCAGCCGCTGAAGCCCTCCGGACATAAGATTCAGGGTATCGGCGCGGGCTTCATTCCGAAGAATCTCGACATGTCGATGGTCGATGAAGTCGAGCAGGTCAGCAACGAAGACGCGATTACATACGCGCTGCGGTTGACTCGCGATGAAGGAATTCTTTCCGGCATTTCGTCCGGCGCCGCGGCTGCGGTCGCCGCGCGGGTCGCCAAGCGTCCGCAGAACGCCGGTAAGACCATCGTCGCAATTCTGCCGGACTCCGGCGAGCGCTACCTGAGCACCACGCTATTCGAGGGCGTGTTCGACAATAAGTGAGGACGCTATGAAGTCGGAAGCGATCACGAACAGCAATGGCGTCGTCGGAAACGGCGCCATCAGCGATGGGCATTGGGACCTCGCGCGGATTGTGACCGATCTGCGCTCCGCACGCACACGTTCGCGCCAGGGATGCATCGATAAGGGCGATCGCGAAATGCCCTCGCGCGACGCGCTGCGCGACATCATGGCCGGATTCTTCGGCGTCATATTCCCCGACCAGTTTGGATTGCCCGACCTGACCGAGGAAGGCATCGACTATTTCGTCGGCCATCGGCTCGATGCGACCCTGCGCGCGCTCAACATCCAGATCCAACGTGAGCTGCAATTTTCCTGCGACGCGACCGAAGACCATACCGTCAAGCATGCGACCAAGGCGCTGCGCGTTACGCGCGAATTTGCCGCGCGCCTGCCGCAAATCGCCGCGCTGCTCGAAAGCGACGTACGCGCGGGATTCAATGGCGACCCCGCCGCCAAGAGTATCGACGAAGTCCGCTTCTGCTATCCGGGCGTGACGGCGATCACGCACCATCGCATCGCGCACGAGCTGTATGCGATGGGACTGCCGCTGCTCGCGCGCATCATCGCGGAGTTGGCGCATTCGACCACCGGCATCGATATCCATCCCGGCGCGACCATCGGCGCGAGCTTCTTCATCGATCACGGCACCGGCGTCGTCATCGGCGAGACCGCGGTGATCGGAGAGAGGGTGCGGCTGTATCAGGCGGTGACGTTGGGCGCGAAAAGCTTCCCCGCGCGCGAGGACGGTACCTTGGTGAAAGGCCGCGCGCGCCATCCGATCGTGGAAGACGACGTGGTGATCTATGCAGGCGCGACGATCCTGGGGCGGGTGACGATCGGACGCGGCTCGACCATCGGCGGCAATGTCTGGATCACGCGCGATATCGCGCCGGGCAGCCACATCGCGCAGGCGCAGGCGCGGGTCGAGGCATTCTCCGACGGCGGCGGCATCTGAAAGCGCGCGCTAGTTCGATTCGAGCGGCAATTCGGGATCCGGCTCCTCGCCGGTTCCATGTGGACCGAGCGATCCGAGCACGTAGTCGATACCATCGCTCTCGTAAAAGTATGGATTGCCCCACGGATCGCGCGGAGCGGGCGCGGCGGCAACTCCACGGACGATGGCGCTATCGAGATCGGCGTTCTTGAACAGGCTTCCCAAACCTTCGTCGCTGGTGGGATAGCGTCCATTATCCGATTGGTAGCGCTTGAGTTCCGTTCGCAAGCCGGCAATTTCACTGCGCGCGCGTGAATACTTGTATTCGCGAGCTTCGTCGAAGTAACCAACCGCGTAGAGGACGCCGAGCAGCATGATCAGCAAGCATCCGAGACGAATCTTCGAGAGCGCCATCATCGCTGGGTGAGAATACTCCGAACCCAGCTCTTCGCAACGAAAATGATGTCTTCGCGTAATGAGGAGTCCGGAAATCGAACTGAAAACGGACTTGTGTTTCGCTAATGGTTAATAATATCGTGCCGCCGTACGAAGCGGCATAAACCCTACCTGCATGGAGACTATCTGATGATCGAGCGAAGGGGACGAATGGGGATTCTGATTGGTACCGGCGCCTTCATAGTTGCCACCGCGTTGGCCGGATGTTCCAGCCTCGTCGGCTCACACGTCGATTGCAACGTCGTCAAGTTGCAGAGCCAATCCGGACGCTCCAATGCCGAAATCGCCTCGGCGCTTGGCGTCAGCGAGGCTGAGGTGGCGAAGTGCCCGCCCGCCGGTGCCGTAACCGGCGCCGAGGGATCCGAAGGAGCCGGTGGCCCTCCGAACGCATCTGAGTACGGCATTCCGGCCGGGGTGGAAGGCGGCGGCGATAGCGGCTCGAGCGCGCCGGCCGCGCCCGCTCCGCAGCAATAAGCCGGACAAATATCCTCTCGCGTCAAGCGGCCTCCGAGCGTAGATATGGAACCTCGGAGGCCGTCATGAACCTTCTCAAATTGAGCTTCGCGGGCGCCGGCGCGATCCTGACGATTGGGCTTGCCGGATGTGGCATGGTCCAGAGTCACGTCGATTGTGACCAGGTCGCACAGCAGCAGCGCTCGGGAGAGGATGACGCCGCGATCGCCAAGGCAACCGGCGTCAGTCTCGCCGACGTGCAATCATGTTCGCAGACCGGCTCCTCGGGCGGCCGCGAGACCGCGAACAACTATCAGGACCAGCCGAATCTGCCGGTGGTTCCGATGATTTCGGGCGGCTCGATTCGATAATTTCGGGCAGGCACTGATCCATCGCAACAGAACCGCGCCGCGAATCGAACAACTGGCGGTGTTCGATCTATCTCAGTACCCCGCTCGCGATGCTCATCGCGGTCGCGCCCTATACGCGGTTGGCATACCTCTTCTACCGCGTGCTGAGCGCACTCGGGATGCATCGCGACCTATGGCAAATCACCTGGCTAGGCGACGAAATTTTTCAGGTCGCTTTCCTGGTTGCGATCATCCAGCTGATGGAGCGCCGACCGCTCGCGTCGATTGGCTTGTGCCATCCCGGGTTGATGGATCTTATCTGGGGAATCGGAGCGTTCGCGATTATCTCTCTCGGCAGTGAGCTGTGGTCGTTCGCCATTCCACTGTCAGAGGACGCTCATTCTCAAGTCGCCCAATGGACATCGCAATGGGCGTCACAATCGGGCGCCTGGCGGATTACCCTGGTGGTCTCCGCATCGATCTTCGAGGAATTCTACTTTCGCGGTTACCTGATAGAGCGCGTGCAGGAAATCACTGGCAGCGTGTTGGTCGGCGTCGTCGTCGGCACTGCACTGAATCTGTACATTCATTCAACCTACTGGAGTGCGTACTACGTCGCCTCGATCGCCTTTGATCAATTGGCTCTCGCGCTCCTCTACCTGTGGCGTCGCAGCGTCGCAACCTGCATCGTGACGCACTTCCTGTTGGATGCGGCGTTTGTATAAGCGGATTCTCTAAGCTTCGATATCTTTCTGAAGCATTCGATTCACGCGTCAACAATATCGGAGGCATTCAGTGATGCGAGAGGGGGGACTTGAACCCCCACGAGCTTGCGCTCACAAGGTCCTGAGCCTTGCGCGTCTGCCGTTCCGCCACTCTCGCGCGCGAGAAGAGAAGATAGGATTATCCGGCCCTCGCCCCCGATTCAAGTCGATGAATCTCGCGCCCACCCTTGCACCTGCTAGACTGGCGCAATCATATGAGCGAGCGAGTCCGAGGCGCGGTGGAGTTGATACCGCCTGATATCGAGCCGGGCATCGCGCTGGATATCAGCGCGGGCGACGGTCTCTCCACGCGGATGCTGGAGGAACGCCGCTGGCGTGTGTTTCCGACCGAATACCATCCGCGCCGCAAGGGATGGACCGCCGTCGATCTCAACCACGATCTGCCGTTTCGCTCCGAATGCTTCGATCTCGTCATGATGCTCGAGGTGGTGGAGCATCTGGCCGATATCCCGCACATCCTGCGCGAAATCGCGCGAGTCATGAGGCCAGGGGCCATCGCTATCCTCTCCACCCCCAACCGGCTCAATGTAACTTCGCGGCTGCATTACCTACTAAGTGGATTCTACAAGGGGCGGCGCGCTCCCCTGCCCTATCACTACCGCGTCGAGGATGGCCGCAACTGGCACGTAATGGGCCTCAACGATTTTCACTGGATGGCGCATGGATGCGGCCTTAATCTCGATGCGCTCGGACGCAGCAGGCGCAAGCTCAAGACGCGCGTGCTCGCCGTCGCGATGTATCTTCCGATCGCCGCGTTTTCGCATTTTCTTTACGTGCGCGGCATCGAAGATCCTACGCAACGGGATATCAATCGTCGCCTGTTTCGTCTGATGATCAGCGCCGACTGCCTGATGAACGAGAATATTGTCATGAGATTCCGTAAAATGGTGGCACGTGAAGCTGTCGATCATCATCGCGACACACGCGCGGCCTGACTCGCTCGCGCAACTTATCGCCTCGCTCGCGAAGCAACTGCGTCCGTCGCGATGCGAGCTGATCGTGGCCGAAAACGGCACGCCCGGCGGTCCGACCCGCCTGCCCGAGGGCGCAACCGTCACTGCGCACATCTATGAAGAGCGCCCGGGAAAATGTCGCGTCCAGAATCTCGCGATCAAACGTGCCACCGGCGACGTGCTGATTTTTCTCGACGATGATTTGATCGTCGCGCGCGATTACCTCGATCAGGTCGAGCGATTCTTCACCT
>DATGKG010000247.1:0-18034 GCA_035294805.1 Binataceae bacterium (SeqCode)
CGCAACAAACTCGACCGGCTTGCCCGCGCTCTTGAGCGCCGACTGCATATCTTCGCTTTGCGCGATCGGCACCACCGTATCCCGCTTACCGTGAATGAGAAGAATCGGTGCATCCGCCTGCGCGGCATGTCCTACCAATGAAAGTGCGTCGTAGGAATGCGATCCGTCACGATTGTCGAGATAGCTATCCCAGAAGCGCATCATCGCATCCATGTATTCGCGCCCCGCCCGTTGGCGGTCACGGCGCAGAAGCGCCTCGGGATCGCTAACCCCGCCGTATGAGGCCGCGCATCGATAGATGCCATGTTGGAGCGTCACGCCGGCGATCGCCGCGTATCCGCCATATGAACCGCCGGCGATGCATACGCGTTTGGGATCGACGATGCCTTCGCCGGCGAGAAAGCCGATTCCGTCGGAAAGATCGGTTTGCATCTTGCGCCCCCATTCGCCGAATCCCGCATTACGAAATTGCACCCCATAGCCATCGGAGCCGCGAAAGTTCGGTTGCAGCACCGCGTAGCCGCGCGAGGCGAACGCCTGCGCCCACCAGCCGAAGTCGGGCCTGTCGACCGCTTCAGGACCACCGTGTGGCAGGACCACCAGGGGAAGAGCGTGCGCGGCGCGTCCAGGCGGTAGGGTCAGGACGGCAGGAATCACCAAGCTGTCGGCGGCCTTGTAATGGATCTCCTTCACCTCGCCAACCATCCCGTCCGGGATGTCAGGATAGGCATCGGCCAGCGGCTTGGCTTTCTTGCTGACGAAATCGACCAACTGCCATGTTCCGCTGATATCACCGCCGCTGACTTTGACTACGATCCGGCTCAGATCCGCGCTGATGGAGGTGAGCGTCAGGAACTTTCCTGCGAAGGCCTTCCGAACGCTAAACAAATGTCCTGCTAGTAGCGGGTCGAAGGTCAGAAACGGATCGTCATTGCCAACTACCTCGGCTGCCTGGAGCAAGTGCGTGACGGGCGAGAAGTGAAGTTTTTCGCCTTCTCCGGTCGGCAGAAAATGGTCGACTTGCCCGTCGGCAAGCCGTACCTCACTGATGGCTTCGTCTTTATCTGATGCGCGCACCAACACCGTGCCCGGCGAGCGTCCCATTCCTATCGCCGCGAAGCCGAAATCGGCGTGACCCGATAGGAGAGGCCCGGTCAACGATCCCGGACGATACAGCGCCCACGTTCCATTCTCGGAACGATATTCCGATTCGGCGACTACATTTCCGGAGGTATCGATGACCCAGCGCGGGTTGGCGATGTTTCCACGAGCGACGGTCATAATGTCGCCGCTATCCAAATCGACGCGGCAAAGATTCGGATAGCGCTGCTTGAACCATCCGCTCCGCTGGCTCGTGTCGCCGGCGGGATCCATAGGCACTACACCGTAGTAGCCGTAACTATGGCCATCTGCCTGGCTGAAACCGTAGCGACCGAAGATCACCGACTGATATGAGTCGGACAGCGGAAGGAGATTTCTGACTGTGTGGTTCGAAGCTCTCACAACCTCTGCGCGTTCGAACGGCTGCTCAACACCTTCGAACCAGGTTGTGTTATGCGCGTAGACGATGACATGGTCGTCATCGGCCCACTCGACGCCATCCAACCTCGCATCGCCGACCTTGGCCGTCATCAAGGCGGCCCCATCTCCATCCACCTCGGAAATGACCAGCAGCCTATCGTTGCCGACCGTATTGACCACGGCCATCAATTTTCCATTGGGAGATAACGCGAGATCCTCGGTCTTGGGGAAGTCGCCATAAACCTCGAGCGGAGGAGGCGCGGCCTCGGCCCGAACCGAAGGCGGAAAAATGCAGGCCCACAATAGAATCGCCAGTACGACCAGACGCGGACTCTCAAAACGCAGCTTCATCGCGAGTCAATATTGGCGCCATACCTAGCAAGCATTTGAGGTACTAGACAACCGCCAGTTAAGAGGGAATCCTTATGAGTTAGGGCCATCTCGGCCCGGCAAGGAGGAATTCGCGTGGCAGCGAGTCCTGTTAATATTGCTCCTACCGCCAGCGTTCGACGACATCCGTTTGTTCTTACATCACGAAGACTGGAGGCCAATCGACGCAATGCCGCGCGGTCCACGGGTCCGCGCACGCCCAAAGGAAAGGCGAAGGTCGCGCGCAACGCCATCAAGCACGGATTCTTCGCGGCGCAATCGCGATGGACGCCCGATCAGCAGCGCGATTTGGAGGAGACACTCATCGGTCTGCGCCGAGATTTGCGTCCGCGCGGCATCGGCGAAGAAAGCTGCGTCTGGATGATGGCTCATTCGTACGTCCGGATGGCGGCACTGTGGCGATATGAGAATATCGCGGCCGCGAAATACCATCAGCAGTGCGAGTGCGAACTTAATGCGCGCATCGCGGCGGCGGATGCATCAGAGGCCGAGCGATTGGAGGCGACGCGCGAGCAATTGCGGCGCGCTGGACTGTGGAAGCCGACCATTCCTGGGCCGCGCGAGGCGATGGCGATCATTCGTTATCAGGGGAGGCTCGATCGGACGATTCGCGGCGCGATGGCAAATTTACAGGGCTTTAAGGGCATGAGGCTCGCGGCGCCATCCAACTCGAAAGTGCAAGAACAAACCCATTATTCGGTCATGCAGAATAGTGGCCCCGAGGCTGCAGAAGGACCGCGAAGGCAACGGCCGACAATCGAAAACGCAAAAACAAACCCATTGCGAGCATCGCGAGCAATGGTCCTGAGCGCTGCGCGAAGGACCTCGAACGAGTGCTCGGAGGGCACCTTCAACACCAGCGAAAATGCAAAAACAAACCCATTAAGTCCAATATCTATGGGCAATCGTCATGAGAGGAGGAGGGCGAAGGCGCTGGCGAGGCAGAGGTAAACCTAACCCCTAACCCCTTCCCGTGAAGTGGAAGGGGGATCGGAAGAAGAGTGCCGGTTCCCCTTCCACTTCAGAGGAAGGGGCGAGGGGTTAGGTCTGCTAAGCTGCCTTTTCCATGGAGCCGAGCGTTTATGAATACCCATCGATCTTTCGCCGCGTGCATATGGAGAAGCCCGGCGAGATCGAGGAGGAAACCGAGTTCCTCAAGAAGGTCTGGCGGCGTCATTTCAAGAGGCCGGTGCGGCGCGTGCTCGATATCGCGTCGGGCGACTCGCCGCACGGACAAATCCTAGCGCGCGAGGGGATGCGGGTGGTCGGTATCGATCGCTCGCCGACGATGATCGCGGCCGGCATGCGAGGCTCTCGCAAAGCGGCCGGCGTGCGCTTCTATCGGCGCGAGATCCACCGGTTCGCGATTCCCGAGCGCCCCTTCGATGTGGCGTTCTTCATGTCCGAAACGTTCCCGGTTCTCATCAGCAATGACGACCTGCTTTCCCATCTACAATCTGTCGGCCGATTACTACGGCTTGGCGGACTCTACTGTATCGATATCGACAAGATGGATCGCATCCGGATGGTGCGCGAGCGCAAGCGATGGCAGCGGCGCAAAGTCCGCACCGACGATGCGACCGTCGAGGTGACCACCTTCGATCGTCCGTTCCCATGGCATTCGGGGATTGGGTCGATATTCGAATTGGAATGCCGCATCCATTTTCGCGATCGCCCAAACGAAGTCGTCACCACGCGTGACGTCATCCCGATCCGCTATACGGTTCCGCCGTTGCTGGAACTCGCGGCGAAAGCCTCGCAGATGTTCGAGTTGATTGCGGTGTACACCGATCTGTCATTCGTCACTCCGCTCGATGAATGCGATCGGCGCTGGATGGGCGTGCTCCAGCGCGTGTGACTAAAGCAACGGCCGGGTATCGCTACCCGGCCGTCGCCCTCACCCCGGAAAGAATCCCGCAAGCCGCTATTGCGAGATGCGCAGGAGGATCTTGTTTGCGATGTCCTGGAAGACGCCGGTCAGATCGGCCGTAGTAGGTGCGAATACGGCTTCGCCAATCGGCTTGGTGCCGTCATAAGTCGAGCTCGCCGGATCGTTGGCGATCTGCTGCAGGAATTGTTCGCTGATCTTGTTGCCGAGGCCGATCGAGTAGACCACGATGCCTTGCGAGCGCATCTGGGTAGCCACCAGGTTCGCACGATACAGCGCGTCGTTGGAAATGTTGGCGATACTGAGCGGTAGTGTGCCGCCGGTAGCCTGCGAGGGGAAAGTGCTTGCACCACAGCTGGTGTTATTTCCGGTGGTGGGACTCATGAACGAATAGCCGGGCGGGTTCTGGCCGCACCAACCGACCGCCTGCTCCGGCGGAGAGCATCCGCCAACTTCCAGCAGAGTTGCGGTCGGGCAGTTCAGAGTGTCCTCGATCGTATTGGCCCATCCGTCGGTAAAGAAGACCGCAACCTTGACCACATTCTCGCCTGCGGGAACCGTCACGCTGTTAATCTGTGCCAGCCCATCGCTCAATCCTGCCTGGCTAAACGTCGTGCCACCGAAGTTCATACTGTCGACCGCGCTGGTTATTGGGGACGTGAAACCCGTGCGAATGGAAACGTCGACGCTCGAAACAGTCGAGAAACTCACGGACGCAACCTGATCGGAGCTGTCGTCGAAGTAGCTCAGGAAGTTGATAACTGCCGGCGGCAGTGCGGTCGCGCCCCCGTTGAGGTTCATCGAACCGGACTTGTCCAGCACCAGCGCCATGATGAGCTTCGGACGCGTGGTCTGCGAAGCGGTGCTGACGTTGATGGTCTTGAATCCCGGCAGGATGCCGAGGAAGAAGGTGCTGAGCTGCGCGGTCGCGTTGACATTCACCACCGTGTTGTTGGCGGCATTGGTGGTGATGGCGACGCTGACCGAGGGCGCCGGCGAGTTGCCGCCGAACGCCGCATAGTTGGCGTTGAATGCGTCGGTTGCCAGCGCGGTCGCAACCGCTTGCCCCTGCTTGATGTTTTTCATCGCGGCCAGCGCGGCGGCATCGGCGGCCTTCGAGAGTGCCGACTTCGTTACGTACGCCATGCCCAGATCGAGCGTCAGGCCGACGAAGAGCAGGAGCACGGGCAGCAGCACCACGAACATCGGCAAAATCTGCCCGCGCTCGTTGCTGCGAATTCTTACCTTGTACCAGCGATTCATCGATTCCCCCCTTGGAATGCGATTTTGTGGCGGCGATCCAGTGTCCCCCCGTCTACTGCGTGGCTTAGAAATACGCCACTTGGTATAATGTCGGAGGCATCACGATGTTAAGCAGCGCCGAGATTGGTGTGATCGGTTGATAGCTGTAGAAGACCTCCGTGATGTAGATGGTCTGGCCCGGCTGAAGCATCGCAACCGCAGCGGAAGGAAGCGTGGCCGTCGCTCCCACGGCGGTGCCGATTTTGCTCGGAATGGTGAGAGCCCCCTGGGCCACTTGTCCGGTGATGATATTGCCCGAGGCGTTGTTGGTAACCGAGCTCACAATCACCTCACCACTGGTGTTCAAATTCAGCGGCGCATCGCCCGCCACCACCGCACTGGCGGAATCCGACAGCGAGGTGCCCCGCGAGGCGAGATTGGAGCCTTGCCGCGTCAGTCCGACAATCTCCTGCATCTCGTTGAAAGCGCGTCCAAAATCGATGATGGCGAAGACCATCGTAATAACCAGGCTCGCGATGATCGCGAATTCGAGCATCGCCTGGCCGGACTGATCCGTTGCGATCTTTCCGGCGCGCGAACGATGATGCGGTGAAGCTGACATATGGTTATCCCTAATTGGTACTGTTCGCCGAGAAAGGCTCATTTTTGAAGGTTGCGCTCGAGGTGAAGGTATAAACGCCGCCGGGGAAAAACTTCGCCACCATCGGCGTCATCAGCGCGAGGTTGGTGGTGACCGTCACCGTCACGGTATCGCCCGGACCTCCCGCGCTGCCGGCGCCGCCTGCGAGACTCGAAACTTGCACGTTGGTGACGTTGGCGCCGACCGCCGCCTGCTGCACTTCCTGAGTTATCGATGCCACCCGCGAGAGTGTCTGTCCGGGATTGTTCGGATCGGTAAGATGCTGACCGGTCGAGGCATAGCGCGCCGCCTCCTGGACCGCCTGTTGTACATTCATTTGCACGAAGAACATCCGGCCGAAATCGATCACCGCGAAGGTCAGCAGGAAATACAGCGGCGCGACCAGGATGAACTCGATCATGGTCTGTCCGCGCATGCCTCCAAAGTGGCCAAATCGGCGGAGGTGGAGATTGCACGAGCGGGGACGAAACAAGGGGCCAATCTTTTCTGTGCTGATGCTGTTAATCTTCACGATCGGCACTCCCGCTACATTTGGTAGTTTTTTGTGTCCTTTCTGCTCACATTGTGGAGTATGTGCAACGAGTCACAGCGAGTCAAGTAGGCTGTAAACCTCAACCGTCATGAAATTAATTGTGATTATTCTTATAAAGGCTGAATATCATCAAGAATCCAAATATAGCATGAATGGCATATCTAAGCATAATTTAGCATCACGGATGGATGCGTGAGCTTTCCCCCACGCGTTTGAACAGCATCTTTCGCGCCGATCATTAAATTTGAAGTTGCGCCATTGTGACAACGCGAAAACATCCGGCGCTCGCCGAGCTTGCGATCCGTCACGAGATCGCGCGCGCGTCACTCGCCCGATCCAACCGCAGTCGCTAATCTGCCTGCATGGCTCAAGCGGTCCGCAAAGCATTTGCCGATGGCGCCGATAGCTACGATCGCGCGCGCCGCAAACTGGTTCCCTGCTTCGACGATTTCTATCGCACCGCGCTCGATCTGCTGCCGTTTAAACCCGACGATCGTTTCGAGGTCCTCGACCTCGGCGCCGGCACTGGAATTCTGTCCGCGATGATCGCCGAGGCGTTTCCGAAATCGCGCCTGACGCTCTTCGACGTCACGCCCGAGATGTTGACCATCGCGAAGGCGCGGCTGAAGCCGCTCGGCAAGCGCGTGCGCTTCGTGACCGCGGACTTCGCAACCGCCGCGCAGTCGAAATCCTACGATGCGGTCGTCTCAGCGCTCGCGATTCATCACTTGCCCGATAGCGGCAAGCGTCATCTGTTCGGCGATGTCTTCAAGTACCTCACGCCCGGCGGCGCTTTCATCAATGCCGATCAGGTGGCGGGCGACACAGCCGCGAACGATCGGCATGCGCGCGAGATCTGGATGGCGCGGGCGCGCGAACTGAAGATAGCGGAGCGCGATCTCACCTCGGCGCTGGAGCGGATGAAGCAGGACTTGCCCGCGACCGTCGGTCAGCAGCTGGTCTGGCTGCGCGATGCGGGCTTCATCGACGTCGCGTGCTCGTACCGCAATTTGATCTTTGCGGTGCTGTCAGGAGTGAAGCCCAAGTGACTATGCCAGCGGAATGAACAACGTCCGCCGCTCCGACTTCCCCACTCCTCGCGAGATGTGGCCCTTGCCCGTGACATCCTCCGCGAGCAGGATCGAGCCGGCGCCGAAGCGCCGCTTCTCGCCATCGCTGACGGTGATCTCGACCTCGCCCGCGAGATTCACCACGAACTGACGGCGCGGCGCGTTGTGCCAATCGATGAAATATTCCTCGCTGTTGGTCTCGCGGAAAATGACGCCCTTCGCCGCCATCAGGTCGGACATCGTTGAGGCGTTGCCTGCGTCCTTCATCGGCGGCTCGACATCCTGCAGATGAGTTTCGCCGTTCGCGTCGGCGTAGATGCGCGTGTACTTCATGTCGCTGTCACCTCTCGGCGCTCATTCTCGCCGGAGATGCGCGGTGAAGTCGAGCACTAACGGATGCCACTTCGCGTCGCGCGCCAGGATGTGAATCGAGGCGAGATCTACGGCAGGCTCAGCGCCCGTCAGCGTGCGCACGATGGTGCGAATCACTCCGCGATGCGCGACGATCAGCACGCGCTCGCTCTCGGCTCGCCTCGATGCGTCGATCAGCTCGAGCGTCGTCGCGAGCCCGCGCTCGACACGCTCGGTAAAGCCCGCGCGATTTTCGCCCTCCGGATAGGTATAGGCCGGCGCGAGCGGATCGGCGCGCCACTTCTCGAACTCGATCGGATGGCGCTGCTGGATTTCCTCGCGCGTGAGTCCTTCGAACAGGCCGAAGTGCACCTCGATGAACTCTTCGACCGCGATGATCCTCGCGTCGCGTCCAGCGATGATCTCCGCGCCCTCGCGCGCGCGGCTGAGCGGCGTCGCGAAAATGCGATCGAAGGTTGTGTTGCCCAACCGCGCTTCGATTTCACCTCGCGCTGCACGCATCTGCGCGCGTCCGAGTTCCGACAGCGCCACATCGTTGCGGCCATGGTAGCGGATGCTCGACTCGCCCTCGGTTTCGCCATGACGAATCAGGACCAGCGTGAGATCGTGACGGTTGCTCATGCGCGACGATCAATCGACATCGAGCGGATTCATGAAGAGACCGGTGATGAGCTTCGGATAGAAATAGGTGGACTTCTCCGGCATCGTGGCGCCCGAATCACTCACCCGCTGCACATCCTCGATCGAGGGCGGATTCATTATGAATGCGCCGTCAGCGCGGCCGGAGGAAATCGCATCGAGCGCACCACCTGCATCGATGGTATATTCGAGGTTGCCGCCCGCCTTGATCGCCTCCGGCGTGACGCCAAAGATTCGCTGGAAGATCATCGCGTGCAAAATCGAGACGTCGAGCTCGCGCACCACCGCGGGCGTCTGAGCTAGCGCGGCGTCGAGCGCTTGATAATCGCGAAGCCGCAGCAGCCACAGCTTCGATGATCCTCGCAGCGCGACGGCGATGGTGCCGCGACCGCGCCGCGTCAGCTCTGCGCGCATACGATCGCGATCGGTAAATTCGTCGACATCGAAAGTCTCTCTCGCGTCTCGCTCGAACGACGCCATCGCGCGCGCATCGAGATGCTTCACCAGCCGATGCGTCGGGAGAATCACCAGGCCGGGGCTGTCGCATCCAACCAGCGTCATCATCGTGTAGTCGTAGGCATGGAGCGTGCCGGTGTCGCCCTCGCGCACGCGGTGAATCTCCCGGAAGTTCAGCGCTGTCTCGTAACGATGATGCCCGTCGGCAATCAGAAGCAGCGATGCGTGAAGCGCGCGTTGCACCGTCGCGATTTCCTCCGGCGCTTCGATCGCGCGCAGCTCATTATCGATGCCGAGATCGTCAGTCACTTCGGCGATCGGCGCGCGAGTCGATACCTTCGCGATGAGTGCGTCGAGGTCAGCATGCGCGCCCGAGTACAATCCGAAAATCGAACTGACATTGGTGTTGAGCGCGGTCAGCAGCTTGAGGCGATCGGCCTTGGCGGCAGGAAATGTTTTCTCATGCGGGAGGATGCGCCCCTGCGTGAAATTCTCGAGCCGAACCCGCGCGACGAATCCGTGTCGCTTGAGCGTGCGACCGCCAACCTCGAAGCGTTGCCTATATAGATAGATCGCGGGACGCGGCGCGACGCGCAGGACCTCGCAGGCGCGCCACTTTGCCAGCGTCGCAGCGGAGGCGCTGTAGCGATCGGCCTCGCGTCCGAGCTCCAGCCGCACGACGTTGTAGGGACTGCGCCGGTAGAGTTCATCCTGACGCATGACATCGATGAGGTCATACGGCGGTGCGATCACATCGCGTAGGTTGCCGACCTGCTCCTGGTTGTAGTGCAGCGCGCGGAACGGCTCGATGCGATGCGACAGGCGCGTCATTGAAGTGTTCCTTCAGATAGTGCCGCGGCGATTGCGAGCTCACCGATCGCGCCCGCGCGGATGATGCGCCAGCCGCTCACGTCGCATGCGATCACGGTGCTGGGCGCGGAGGCTCGCAGCGTTCCGCCGTCAAGAAACACTTTAACTTTGTCTCCTAGCGAGTCGCGCGCCATCTGCACCGTCGTCGCGGGATCTTCGCCCGAGCGATTCGCGCTGGTCGCCGTGATCGGGCGTCGGATCCCCTCGCTGAGAGCGCGTGCAACCGGATGCGGCGAAACGCGGACGCCGACGCCACCGTCTGGGCCGATCAGTTGCAGGGGAAAACCTTCGCGCGCAGGGAGCACGATCGTCAGCGGCCCCGGCCAAAACGCCTTCGCGAGACGCCGCGCGGACGGCGGAATCTCACTGGCTACTTCAAATGCCATCTGCGCATCCGCGGCGATCAGCGCGACCGGCTTCTGCGGATCGCGTCCCTTGATGGCGAATAATTTTTCCAGCGCTGTCGACGACAACGGATCGGCAGCGATCCCATAAAAGGTTTCGGTCGGATAGATCACCAGCTCGCCCGCTTGCAGCGCGGCGATCGCATCATCAAGAGCGGCGATTTCAACTGAGTGCGCGGACACAGATTCTCAGCGATTCTCCGCGAGATAAGCGAGCGCCCGCGCCCCGATATCGCGGCGCAGATGCTTGCCCTCGAATTCTATCATGTCGGCCGCCTGATACGCCGCCGCAACCGCCTTCGGCAGCGTGTCGGAACTCGCGGTGACGGCGAGAACGCGGCCACCGTCGGTAACGAGTTGCCCGTCGCGCATCGCGGTGCCGGCGTGAAAAACTTTGACGCGCGTTTTTTCCATCGCCCACTTCACCTTGAGGTCCGATGGCGCGCTGCCTTCGATTTTCTCCAGGCCGAAAATCGGAATGCCCTTGCGATAATTGCCGGGATAACCGCCCGAGGCGAGCACGACGCTGACCGCGCTCTTCGGTGACAGGCGCGGCGCTGCTTTCGCGAGGTTGCCTTCCGCGCACGCGAGCAGTGTCTCCGCGAGGTCGCCGTCGAAGCGCATCATCATCGGTTGACACTCGGGATCGCCGAAGCGGACGTTGAATTCGATCACGTCGATGCGCTCGCCATTGATCATTAAACCCACGAACAACACGCCTCGAAACGGCATGCCCTTCGACTTCATGACGCGCAGCACTGGCCGCACGACTTCATCCAGCAATCGATCCTCGAGTGCCGCTGGAATTTGTGGAACCGGTGAGTACGCACCCATGCCGCCGGTGTTGGGTCCCCGATCGCCGTCGAAGATGGCCTTGTGATCCTGAAAGAGGCCGAGCGGGATCGCATCATCACCGTTGCATAGCGCGAAGAACGAAAGCTCCTCGCCATGCAGCACATCCTCGAGGACGACGCGGGCGCCGGAGGCGCCAAACTTGCGCGCTTCCATCGCATCGGCGATCGCGGCGTTCGCACTTTCGAGGTCGCGGCACACAACGACCCCCTTGCCGAGCGCGAGGCCGTCGGCTTTCACCACGACGTTGCCGCCGAGACTCTTCGCATATTCACGTGCCGCTTGAGGATCATCGAAGACCTGGAAATCGGCGGTCGACACTACCGCCTCGCGCATCACCCTCTTAGCGAATGCCTTGCTGCTTTCGAGCTGCGCCGCCGCCTTCGAGGGGCCGAAGATGCGGAGCCCGCCTTTTTCGAATTCATCGACGATGCCGGCGGCGATCGGATCGTCGGGACCGACAATCGTCAGATCGATTTTGTTTTCCTTCGCGAATGCGATGAGACCGGGAAAATCGTTCTGCGCGATGGCGACCGGTTTCGCGAGCTGATCGATTCCCGGATTGCCGGGGGCGCAGAAAAGTCCCCACACCGACTGGCTCGAATGAAGCCGCCAGCACAGTGCATGCTCGCGCGCACCTTTGCCGATAACAAGGACTTTCATCGCATCATCATCTTAGTGGCGGAAATGGCGCACGCCCGTGAACACCATCGCGAGGCCGTACTTGTCGGCCGCCGCGATCACTTCGGTGTCGCGCGCCGCACCGCCCGGTTGCGCGATCGCCGTCGCGCCCGCCTCCGCCGCGAGCGTGGGTCCATCGGGAAACGGGAACAGCGCCTCCGATACGAGCACGGAGCCTTGAAGCGATACTTTAAGCCGTTCTGCCTTCTCGCGCGCCGCATACACGGGGTCGATGCGCGAGGTCGCGCCGCCGCCGATCGCGAGCGTGCGATCCGGCGTGACGAAGGCGATCGCGTTGGACTTGATGTGCTTGCACACCTTGATGCCGAACTCCATCGCGCGCAGTTCGGCCTCCGTCGGCGCACGCCTGGTTACGACTTTGCCTTCGCGAGGATTCTCGATCGCGAGGTCCGGCGTCTGCACCAGCAATCCGCCGAGCACGCGCTTCAAGTCGAATTCCTCGCGATGGATCGCGTCCGGATGAAAGCGCATCACGCGGCGATTTTTCTTCTTGCGCAAAAATTCCAGCACGCCCGGATGATAGTCGGGACCAATCAGCACTTCGGTGAACAGTTCGTCGACGGCGCGCGCGAACTCCAGCTCCCACGGACGATTCGCGATGATGATTCCGCCGAAGGGCGAGTCGGGATCGGTCGCGAACGCCTTGTCCCACGCGGCCTTCATCGTATCGGCGATGCCGACGCCGCACGGCGTATTGTGCTTGAGAATCGCGACCACCGCTTTAGGTTCATCGCGAAACTCGATGATCAGATTTATCGCCGAGCTGATGTCGATGACGTTGTTGTACGAAAGCTCCTTGCCATGGAGCTGCTCGGCGATTTTCAGGAAGTTGCCGTAGAGCGCGCCCGTCTGATGCGGATTTTCGCCGTAGCGCAGACCCTGCTCGCGCTCCATTGTGAGGCTGAAGGTCTCGCCGAGGGGGCTGTCGTCGATGCCGGTATGGGTGCCGAGGTAGTTGGAAATCGCGCCGTCGTATGCCGCCACGCGCGCGAAGGCCTTGCGCGCCAGGCGCCATCGCGTTTGCGCGAGCGTCGCCCCGCCATTGGCCTCGATCTCCTGCGCGATCGATGCGTAGTCGGCAGGATCGACGACGACTGTAACGTCGTCATGATTTTTCGCCGCTGCACGCACCAGCGTCGGACCTCCGATGTCGATGTTCTCGATCGCATCTTCGAGACTCACATCAGGTTTCGCGACGGTCTGCTCGAAGGGATAGAAGTTCACCACGACTAGGTCGATCGGCTCGATGCCGTGCTGCCGCATCTGCGCCTGATGCGACGCGTCGGCGCGCCGCGCGAGAATACCGCCATGAATCTTCGGGTGGAGCGTCTTCACGCGTCCGTCGAGCATCTCAGGCGAGCCGGTGAAATCCTCGACCGCCTTGACGCGCACGCCGCCCTTCTCGAGCGCGGCCTTGGTGCCGCCGGTGGAAAGAATCTCGACGCCGCGGCGTTCGAGCACGCGCGCGAAATCGACCAACCCGCTTTTGTCGGAGACGCCAAGCAGCGCCCGCTTGATGACGACTTTGTCGTTTCCCATTTTCGTCTCGTCGAGGAGCTATCCTCTATATATCCGCGCCACGCGCCGCCCAACGGTGCACAGCATCTCGTATGAAATCGTTTGCGCGATGCGCGCGACGTCGTTCACGCTGATGGTGTCGTCGCCGCTACGTCCCCAGAGTATCACTTCGTCGCCGACTGCCGCGCCTGGCAAATCGGTGAGGTCGATTTCCGTAAGGTCCATCGAGACTGCCGCGACCACCGGCGCGCGACGCCCGCCGATCAGCACCTCGCATCCATGCTGAAGTCCGCGTCGATAACCGTCGGCATAGCCCACCGGCAGAATGCCGATGGTCGACTCGCGCTGCGTGACGAACGTGTGGCCGTAGCCGACGCCGGTGCCCGCGGGCACGCGCTTCATCTGCATCAGCCGCGTCTTGAAGGTCATGATCGGTGTGAGGTCGATCTTCTCGCGCACCGCCTGCACAGGAGGCAGACCATAGACCGCGAGGCCCGGGCGCACGAGGTCGAAATGCGAATCGGGCCGCAGCACCAGCGCCGCCGAGTTCGCCGCATGGACGACGTCGGGACGCATGCCGGCGGCGCCCAGCGTCGCCAGCGCGGCGCTGAAGATGCGGAGTTGCGATTCGGTGACGTTGCTGGTCGGGTCGGCGGCGTTCGCGAACAGCGTGCATGCGCCTTCGAGGCGAAGCGACGTCGCCGCACGCAACTCCTCGATCGCGCGGGCGAGTTCAGAGGGCAACACGCCCAGCCGCGTCGCACCGGTATCGATCTTCAGATGCACGGCGACGTTGCTCTTGCCGACTTCCTTTGCGGCGGCATTGAGTGGGGCGATGATCGAGACATCGTAGATGAATGGCGTGACCTCGAGCGCGAGGAGCTCGACCGCGTACTCCGGAAAAAATCCTCCGAGCAAATAAATGCGCGCGCGAATGCCCGCATCGCGCAGCTCGCTCGCCTCAGGAATCGTGGCGACGCCAAAGTGACCACATCCTTCGGCTGCCAGCGCCCTCGCGATCGGAACCGCACCGTGCCCATATGCATTGGCCTTCACGACGACCATCATCGCGGCGCGCCCGGCCGCCTCGCGCAGCGCATGATAGTTGCGGCGCAGCGCGCCCAAATCGATTTCGATAACGGTCGGACGTTGCGAGCGAACGGTCATCGTGAGGTGATCCTATACTGATAGTGCGGGCGAGCGATTCAGCTAACCATTGCGATTGTGCACAGTCAACGAATCGCTCGCGACCCCGCTGTGGATGAGCGGACGGCGCGGAATCATTTTTTGACAGTGGCGCCTTCGAGCGATATATCTTGATCAGGCTGGGGGTGTGCCGCGAGGCACTGAGATCTCGCCTGGACGAGAGACCCCTCGAACCTGATCCGGCTGATACCGGCGTAGGGAAAGCCTGGATGACGGAGCGATCGCGGCTCCGCCCCAAGCCGCTTCCCGGGCGCCAGGAAGCGGCTTTTCAAATGCCCTCGCAAAACGCAGCGCGCAACCAAAAAATCACCATCAAGCTCAATGGCGACGCCTACGTCATCGAGGGCGACGCGCGGCTGACCACGCTCATCGGCGCGCTGAAGATGAAGCCCACGCGCATCGCGGTCGAGCTTAATCGCGAGGTGGTACCGAAGTCCGGTTACGCCGGCATCACCCTGCGCGAGGGCGACGAGCTCGAACTGATCAATTTCGTCGGAGGCGGCTGAAGTCGTCTTCAAGGAAATATATGCAAGACACTCCATTCAACATCGGCAAACAATCCTTCAAATCGCGCCTCATCGTGGGCACCGGCAAGTACAAGGATTTCAATGAGACCCGGCGCGCGATCGAAGAGAGCGGCGCGGAAATCGTCACCGTCGCGGTGCGCCGCGTCAACATCACGGATCGCAACAAGGAGAATCTGCTCGACTTCATCGATCCGAAACGATGGCAGATTCTGCCCAATACCGCGGGATGCTACACGGCCGACGAGGCGATTCGAACCTGTCGCCTCGCGCGCGAGGTCGGCGTCGGCGCGATGGTGAAGCTGGAGATCATCGGCGATCAGAAGACGCTGTTTCCCGACGTGCCCGCGACCATCGAAGCCGCCAGGATTCTCGTCAAGGAAGGTTTCACCGTGCTGCCCTACGTCACCGATGATCCGGTTGCGTGCAAGCGGCTGGAGGAAATCGGATGCGCCGCGGTGATGCCGTTGGCCGCGCCGATCGGCTCGGGACTAGGCATCCGCAATCCGTTCAACATCAAAATCATCATTGAGCAATCGAAGGTGCCGGTCATCGTCGATGCGGGCGTCGGCACCGCGTCGGACGCGGCGGTGGCGATGGAACTCGGATGCGACGGCGTGCTGATGAACACTGCGATCGCGGGCGCCAAGGATCCGATCGCGATGGCGCGTGCGATGCGACTCGGTATCGAGGCGGGGCGGCTCGCGTTCCTCGCGGGCCGTATCGAGCGGCGGCTCTACGCGACCGCATCGAGTCCGATCACCGGGCTCATCGGGTAGCGCGGGGTGAGCATCGCGCCCACGCCGTTCGCGTTGTATCTCATCACCGATCGCAAGCTCGCAAAGGGCGGCGACATCGCCGCCGCATGCGAGCAGGCGCTTTCCGGAGCCGGTAGCGATGCGCATCGCATCGCGATCCAGCTGCGCGGGAAGGACCTGACGGGGCGCGAACAGCTCACGTTCGCGCGCGAGCTGCGGCGGATAAGCAGCGCGCATCACGCGTTGCTACTCATCAACGATCGCATCGATGTGGCCCTCGCATGCGATGCCGACGGCATCCATCTTCCGGCGGATTCGTTTGCGGTTCGCGATGCGCGCGAGCTGCTGGGCAAATCGAAGCTCATCGGATGCTCGACGCATTCGATCGCCGAAGTAGAGGCGGCCAACCGCGCCGGCGCCAATTTCGTGGTGTTCGGGCCGGTCTTCGATCCAATTTCCAAAAGCGCTTATGGTCCCGCAAGGGGAGTTGATGCTCTCCGAGAAGCGTGCGAGGCGAGCGACATCCCGGTGTATGCGCTGGGCGGCGTCACACCGGAGCGCATCGCGGAGTTGAGCGATTGCGAGATCGCGGGAGTGGCGGCGATTGGCGCGGTCTTCGGTACGCCGTCGCCAGGCGATGCTATCCGCGCGCTGCTCCGCGCCATCTTCGATCATTTAGGTTAGCTGCCACTGCGGCCGGAATTGTATGACATTCCGACATTCCGCTATTCTGCCAGAATGGAATCAACGGCGAGCAAAGTTGGACGGCGCGGTACGGTAGTCTTGCCGGCAAAACTACGCCGCCGCCTTGGCATCGAAGAAGGATCGTTCGTTGTTGCTGAGGAGCGCGAAAACGGCATTCTGATTCGGCCGGCTAAAGTGGTCCCCATCGAGGTCTACACTCCGAAGCGCCGTGCCGAATTTCTACTGAACAATGCTATCGATGCCGCTGACTATCGACGTGCCCGCGCCGAGGTCAAGCGCCTGGGAATCAATCCCGACCGGATCAAACACCGGCGGCCTGCCAGCCCCGGGTAAAGCGCAGTCTTCGCAGTTCCCGTGGACCGCGTGTTTCTCGACGCTAACGTTCTTTACTCCGCAGCGTACCTCGAGCGCTCCAGTCTTGCAGCGATTACGACTCTGGACGATGTGCAATTGCTAAGGTCCACGTACGCCCTCGAGGAGGCCCGTCGCAATCTCGCGATCGATCGACCAGACGCGCTTGCGCGTCTTTCCCGGATACTCGCATCAATCACAATCGTCGATGCGCCCAAGGACTTCGATTTTCCGAAGAAGGTGCGGCTTGATCCCAAGGATTAGCCGATTTTGCTTGCCGCGATACACGGAAAGGCGGACTACCTCCTAACCGGAGATGTCAGACACTTCGCGCATCTATACGAAGAGCGTATCGAGGGAGTGCTGGTGCTGCGGCCCGCAGAATTTTTCCGACGGCGAGCCGATTAAGAGTCGAAATGTCTTCAGGTCGAGATGCGAGAGGTTGCGGACAGAATCGTTTCGATGGATGGCATCTCGCGATAGTACGGCGACGTGAAGATCCATCGCACGATGCCGTCGCGATCGAGGATGAAGAACGCCGGGATCGCGTTGTCCGGTTCCCCATCGCGATGATGCTGTACCAGGCCGAGCGGAATCAACAGCGTTTCTTTCTCATCGCTGAGAAGAGGGATGGAGGTGCGGAGGAAACCGGCGAGCATCTTCGAGCGATCGATCGGATCGGCGCTGATGGCGACGGTCGTCAGTCCATGCGCGTTCAATTCCGCCAGATGCGCGGTTAGCTCGGACAGTTCATAGCGAGCGAACGCATCGAAGTCGCCACGATAGATGACGATCAGTGTGCCACGCGTTCCGGCCTCGGGACCTGGATGAATCGCGCCGGCCTGATCGGGCAACGCATAGCGCGGGAAACGATCGCCAACATTGAGATTCAAAGTGAATGGCGGATTGCGCGTGCCGCGCGTCGTGTAACTTACGAAGCGTCCGCCGCCGATGCCGACCGCAGCGCATGCCAAGAACGCCAGCATCGCGAGCGCGAGCTTCGCGTGCGACGACCACATGCCGAGCGCGAGCCGCACGCCGATGAGGCAAAGCAGCATCGCGGCGCCCATTCCGATGTAGGCAGGGTAGGGGACCCGCAGATGAATCCCCATCGACGGCGACGACCAGAACGAGAGCAGCACGTATTCGTAAAGCCCGAATCCTCCCGCGATGAAAATCAACGCGAGCACGGCGCGAATCGGCTGGAACGGCGGCCGAATCCAAACCTCCTCGTACTCCTCGACAAGGAGCTCCTCGGCCTCGACGACTTCGGACGGCAATTCGCCCACGCTTTCGATTTCTTCGGGCGGCACTAACGCGGCACCTTCATGGTATCCTTGAATCTTGGGGGTCGTTTGATTATCGCTCGAAAC
>DATGKG010000248.1:0-3522 GCA_035294805.1 Binataceae bacterium (SeqCode)
CCAGCGCGAACATCTCGAACTGCATCGCGGTCTCCAGCGTCCCGTCCATCGCCTGATGCAGCGCATGCTTGGTGAAGGCTTGCGAGGTCGGCGAGCATTGCAGCATCTCGCCCGCCATTTCCTTGGCCGCCTCGAGCACCTTGCCCTGCGGCGTGACCTGGCTGATAAGGCCCATCTGGAGGCATTCGGCGGCGGTGTATTGCTTGCCGGTCAGCATCATCTCGGATGCGCGCGCCAAGCCGATCATGCGCGGCAGAAGATAGGTCGAGCCGAGTTCCGCCATCACGCCGACGCGCGCGAAGATGACGCCCATCTTCGCGTTCTCCGACGCGATCCGGACGTCGAACAGAATCGGAATCGTCATCCCGACCCCGAGGGCATAGCCGTTGATGGCGGCGATGGTCGGCTTCGAAAGATTGCGCATGATGGTAGGCAGCGGAGGCAGCGGCACGCCGCTGCGACGGCCGGAAAATTCTGCGCGTCCGCCGCTCTCGCGAGCGTTGACATCGCGCGCGAAGCCGCCGATATCGGCGCCGGCGCAAAACGCGCGATCGCCTGCGCCGGTCATGATGATGACGCGCACGTCGGGATCGGCCTGCGCCTGCATCATCGCTTCGGCAATCTCGACGCCCATCTGCGGAGTGAAGGTGTTCATCTTGGCCGGCCGATTGAGTGTGACGGTCGCGATCTGGTCGGCGGTCTCATAGAGCAGCGTTTCGTATGCCATGTGCCTGGTTCCTTATGCGCGTTTTTTCTTTTTGCTTTTGCGGGCGACGCGGATGCGTTCCTTCAGTACTTCCTTGCGCCGTTTGCGCCGGCGTCGCAACTCCCGTTCTCTTTCACTTGCCATCGATGTTACGTCCTAATCAGTAAATGTTGTTATCGCGAATCTTACTCTCGCACATCAAAAAGCGAGAGCGGTAGCGGGTTTAATGGGTTTGTTTTTGCGATTATGAATTTCGCAATGTGCGGTTACTGATCCTTCACGATGCGTGCAGCCGGATTTGCTTTTCGTCCGACTGATGGTGTGCGCGCGCCAGCACTTCAACCCCCACGTTTCAGCACCTCGAAAGAGGAAAGCTTTGATTCTCTTGGGTTATTTGGCTTCGTTTCGTCATTTTCACTCTGCCGCGAGCGTGCGTAATGGGTTCGTTGTGCCAAATTTTCGCTGGAATCGGCGGCGTTTCGGCGCCTTCTCTGAGCCTCACTACCACTGCTCGCGATGCTCGCAGTGGGTTCGTTTTTGCATTTTCGCCTCAACGAGGTGTGCTCCGTCGGCAGAGGCAGAATCCAGAGCTGAGGTCCCTCTCCGCCCCATCACGATTCATGCGCGCCGCCATCGCATGAATCGCGCTGGGGCACCTCCTCCGAACATCGAGGAGGAACAGAAAACGGTCGGTGCAGGAAAAGTGCTTTGGTACGTTCGATTATTTGGGTTTGTTTTTACCAATTTCAATTGTCACTGCCTTCCTGGCGATAGGGTCTCACAACCCGCGGTCAACCGATTTTAGCATACCGACGGGAGGTGCCGTTGAGGTTGACCGCCAGTGCGAACGCAGGTGTAGCGATAGCGACCAAAGGATTCTGCTCGCGAATGAAAATGTCGCCGGAGCGCGCGGGCACTCCGGCGACGGGGTTAAAGGCGACGCAAATGAAATTTGGCCCGCGAATCGCGCCGCCGTGCAGGGGGCGGTTGGATGGTCTAGGCGCGATGGTTCGCGGCCGTATCGTAGGATCGGCCGAATGATCGCCGGCGCGGCTCGCGCGGCGTGATCGCCAGCGAGCGCCGATTCATCCACGCAATGACCTCACCGAGGCGGAAGCGCAATTCGCCGTGCGCGCGGTACGACGGCAAACTCGCATTCTCCACCAGCCGCAAGATGCGCGGCACCGTCGTTTGCATCAACGCGGCCAGCTCGGAAAGCGTCACTTCATTTCGGCTGCTGGTTTGGTCCATGATAATGGCCTCCCTTCCACGCGATAAAAATTCCTCATCGCGAAGATCCCGCTGGGTCGTCATCGCATGCGGCGTAACCGATGTGGATTTTCGGCGCCGAAAGCCGGCCGGCGATGTGGCCTCGCATCCGCATCGCGCCGGTGCAACCTGGCGCGAAACGCCGGTCGGATGTGCGCAGTGCGTCGCGCCGCATATCCAAGGCTCATGGTCGAAGGCAAGTCGGCACTGTCAGCGCGATGCGATTGCGAGCAATCTCGCGCACCGAAATCTGCCACGCGTTCCAATTCCGCCATGGATATCGAAAGTCCGATCAATCCCAAAAAAAATTGATACGCGATTTGGCGATCGCCGGGCGCCCGCATCCGCTCTCCCAGCCACAGCCAACCCCGCGCCAGCGCAAGCAACAGCGCCGCCGTTACCGCATAAAAACCCGGTATCATCGCGCGACTCCTCATCCGCGTTTCTCAATCGGGTAAAAAGCTAGCGCCGGCCCACAGTCGCGTCGTCACCCGATCGGTGTACATGGAATCGAAAGTGTGTAATTGGCATACTTGGCAAGCGAAAATGCCAAACGAATCGTCAATTCGAAGCGAAGCCGAGCACAAGTTGGAAGCGGCAATCGCGGCCGCCGCCGATGCGATTTCGCTCGACGAACTCTCTTCCCACGCGCTGCCCGCGCTCTCCGAAGCGGTGGGCGCGTGCGACGGCATCATGTTCAGTTTCGACCGCGACGGCGTCCCCTTCGGTATCGGCAAGGCGCAGTGGGCGATGTCCGAATATGTCGGACGCGGCTACATCAATGATGACCCGCATGCGCGCGTGGGCAGGCGCGACAACGCGGTGGTGCGGGTCGCCAGCGAGTTGATCGAACGCAAGGAATTGCATCGCAGCCGCGCCTATCGCGAGTTCTTCGCGCGCGAGCACGTCGAATATGCCGCCAATCTGCGCCTAACCCCGACGGTCTTCGGTGAGCCGGGCGCGGCCTGTCTCCTGATGATGCGGCGTGCCGATCAAACCGACTTCACCCGCGCGGAAGCCGCCGTGATGGCAGCCGCGATGCCCGCGTTTCAATCCGCGGCGCGTCGCCATGCGCGCATCCAGGCCTCGCTCGCGAACGGAAAGATGCTCGAAACGGTGATTGAGACGCTGATCGGCGAGCCGGTGGTGGTTTTCGATCAGCAGGGCCAGCCGGTATGGCGATCGGAACGCGCACGCGACTCTGGATGTTCGGCGGGACCGCTCTCGATGAAATTGAGCGACGAGGCGCGCCGGCTCGCGGCGGCGGCGCAGCGCGAAGGCAAGGGACGCGCATCCAAAATGGGCCTCGAGCTTCCGCATAATGGCGGACCATCGATCGCGTCGGCGGATTTGCTCATCGCGCCGGGCGCGCGCGGCAATCCTTACGTCATCGCACGCCTGCGCGAAGGGAAAACCAATTCGGTGAAACTCGGCATGCTTGCGGATCGATACGATCTGACGCCGACCGAAGCCGCGGTGCTGGGACAGATCGCGGAAGGACTTTCCAACCAGGAAATTGCCAATCGACAGCGCGTGTCGCTCGAAAC
>DATGKG010000249.1:0-5640 GCA_035294805.1 Binataceae bacterium (SeqCode)
TGGCCGCGTCGTCAACGCGCTCGGGCAGCCCATCGACGGCAAGGGTCCGATTAAGACCAGCGAGACCCGCCGCATCGAGATCAAGGCGCCCGGCATTATGAAGCGCCAGCCGGTTAAGGAGCCGCTTCAGACCGGGATCAAGCCGATAGATGCGATGCTCCAGATTGGCCGCGGACAGCGCGAGCTAATCATCGGCGATCGCCAGACCGGCAAAACCGCCATCGCCATCGACACCATCATCAATCAGCGCGGGCTTAACGTGCAGTGCATCTACGTCGCGATCGGACAGAAGCGTTCAACCGTCGCGCAGTTGGTCGAGACGCTGAACAAGCACGGCGCGATGGAGTACACCACGGTCGTCGCCGCGACCGCATCGGAGTCGGCGCCGTTGCAGTTCATCGCGCCGTACAGCGGCGTCACTATCGGCGAGTACTTCCGCGACAACGGCAAGCATGCGCTGCTGGTTTACGATGATCTCTCCAAGCATGCGCAGGCCTATCGGCAGATGTCGCTGCTGCTGCGCCGGCCTCCCGGCCGCGAGGCTTATCCCGGCGACGTTTTCTATTTGCATTCGCGTCTGCTGGAGCGCGCCGCAAAGATGAGCGATGAAGAAGGTGGCGGTTCGCTCACTGCGCTGCCGATCATCGAGACTCTCGCGGGCGACGTGTCGGCCTATATCCCGACCAACGTCATTTCGATCACCGATGGCCAGATCGTGCTGGACAACGACCTCTTCAACTCCAACATTCGCCCCGCGGTCAACGTAGGTCTGTCGGTCTCGCGCGTCGGATTCTCGGCCGCCGTGAAAGCGGTCAAACAGGTCGGTGGCAGTCTCAAGGCTGACCTTGCGCAGTATCGTGAGATGGCGGCATTCGCGCAGTTCGGCTCGGACCTCGATGCGGTCACGCAGCGGATGCTTCATCGCGGCGCGCGCTTTACCGAGATGCTGAAGCAGGGTCAGTACGAGCCGCTTCCAATGGAGAAGGAAGTGCTGATCATGCTGGCGGCCAATTCCGGATATCTGGATGACCTCGAGATTCCGCAAATTCGGCCCTTCGAAAAAGAGCTGTATGCGTTCTTCGATGCGAAGTCTGCCAACCTGCTGACCGAGATTCGCGAGAAAAAAGAGATCAGCGACGACCTTCGCGCCCGGCTGACCAAGGCGCTCGACGAGTTCAAGCAGCAATTCGTCGCCGAGCATCGCAGCCAGGACGGCAAGAGCGCGGCGTAGGAAGAGGTCACTCCTGAGCAATGCCCACCCTTAAGGCAATCCGGCGCAGGATCGCGTCGGTGAAATCCACCCAGCAGATCACTCGCGCGATGAAGCTGGTGGCGGCCTCGCGTCTGCGTCGTGCGCAGGAGGCGCTGCAAAATTCGCTGCCCTACAGCGAGGCGCTCACTCGCGTCGCGGATTCGGTGCTGGGCGCGCAGCGCGCGACGCTGGGCCCGGCCGAGAACTCCGCGAACGCGGCGTTCGTGGTGGTGATATCGTCGGACCGCGGACTATGCGGCGGGTACAACGCCAACCTCCTCAAATTTGCAGAGCGTCAAGCCGCTGAGCTTCGCGGCGGCGGCCTCGATCCTCAATTCTTTGTCGTCGGACGCAAAGGGCTGGAACATTTCAGACGCACCAAGGCGCCGATGATCGGCAACTCGATAAACAATCCGCGCCTCGTGAACGTCACGCTGGCCCGAGATATCGCGCATCGGATGCTGAACGCGTACCAGACGGGGCAGGCGCGCGAGGTCGGCATCATATACAGCCATTTTCGTTCCGCGATCTCGCAGCAACCGGTCTACGAGCGCCTGTTGCCGATTGCCGGACCTCAAGGCGGCGAAGGCCAGGCCGAAGGCGGTCATGAGAAGCCGGGAGAGGGTTCGACCGAGTACCTCGTGGAGCCGAGCCGCGAGCAACTGATTCCGCTGGTCATCAGGACGTATATCGAAGCGGCCGTCTTCCACGCACTGGTCGAAGCCGAGGCCAGCTTCTTCGGCGCGCAGATGACCTCGATGGACAACGCGACCAACAACGCAAATGAGATGATCCAGTCGCTGACGCTGGAAATGAACCGCGCGCGCCAGGGTATGATTACGCGCGAGCTGATGGATATCGTCGGCGGCGCCGAAGCATTGAAGGGACAGGCATCTTAAGAGAAGATTTCGCGAGAAGATTTCAGGAGAATATTTCGCCGAGGGAAAACGCCGGCAGTCTATTTCTATGGCAGAGCAAGCAAGCGGAAACATTAACCAGGTTCTCGGAAACGTCGTCGACGTCGAATTTCGCGGCGGCTCCTTGCCGTCGATCCTCAACGCGCTGCACGTCTCCAATCCCGGCATCAGTACCGAGGAATGGAACCTCGTGCTCGAGGTCGCGCAGCACCTCGGCGAGAACACCGTGCGATGCATCGCGATGGACACCACCGACGGCCTCGTGCGCGGGATGGCAGTGCGCGATACCGGCAAAGCGATCGCGGTACCGGTGGGGCCACAAACGCTGGGCCGGCTGATGAATGTGATTGGACAGGCGATCGACGGCAAAGGTCCGATCGCCGGCGTGCACACGATGCCGATTCATCGCGACGCGCCTTCCTTCGAAGAACAAACCTCGGAACTGGAAATCCTCGAAACCGGCATCAAAGTCATCGATCTCATCTGCCCGTACGTTCGCGGTGGCAAGATTGGACTTTTCGGCGGCGCGGGCGTCGGCAAAACTGTCACCATCCAGGAGCTGATCAACAACATCGCCAGTCAGCACGGCGGTGTGTCGGTATTCGCCGGCGTAGGCGAGCGCTCGCGCGAGGGCAATGATATGTATCGCGAACTCGCCGAGTCCGGCGTCCTCGCGAAGACCGCGCTAGTCTATGGCCAGATGAACGAGCCGCCGGGTGCGCGCGCCCGTGTGGCGCTAACCGGGGTCACAGTCGCCGAGTACTTTCGCGATGAAGAGGGTAAGGACGTGCTGCTCTTCATCGACAACATTTTTCGTTTTGTGCAGGCCAACTCGGAAGTGTCCGCGTTGCTCGGACGTCTGCCCAGCGCGGTTGGCTATCAGCCGACATTGGGCACCGATACCGGCAGTTTGCAGGAGCGCATCACCTCGACCAAGAAGGGCGCGATCACTTCGGTGCAGGCGATCTTCGTCCCCGCCGATGACTATACGGACCCCGCGGTCGCGACGACTTACACGCATCTCGATTCGGTTACCCAACTTGATCGCAAAGTCTATGAGAAAGGCATCTACCCCGCGGTAGATCCGCTCGCGTCGACCTCGCGCATTCTCGATCCGCAGGTGGTCGGTCAGGAGCACTATGATGTCGCGCGCGGCGTGCAGGCGATCCTCCAGCGCTACAAGGATTTGCAGGACATCATCGCGATTCTTGGGATGGACGAACTCTCCGCCGAGGACAAGCTGGTGGTGTCGCGCGCGCGCCGGGTCGAGCGCTTCCTGAGCCAAGCATTCTTCGTCGCCGAGGTCTTCACCAACCTTCCGGGCAAGTACGTGCCGCGCATGGAAACAGTGGCGGGCTTCAAGGAAATCCTCGACGGCAAGTGCGACGACATGCCGGAGCAGGCGTTTTACCTCGTCGGCAACATCAAGGATGCGCGCGAGAAGGCCGAGCGCCTCGCACGCGGCGAAGCGCGCTGATGGCCGAAACGTTTCCACTTCAGTTGGTGACTCCGACCGGCATCGCTTTCGAGGGCGAGGTCGAGGAAGTCACCGCGTGGAATCCGATCGGGCAGTTCGGCGTGCTCGCCGAGCACATCAACTTCATTACGTCGCTGATTCCAGGCATCGTCGAGATCAAACTTCCGGGCGGCGCGATGCGTTACTACGTGGTCGCGGGCGGACTCGCCGAAGTGAAGGACGGCAAGATGACTATCCTCGCCGATAGTGCGGAGGAGCCAGGCGCGATCGACGTAAGCGCGGTCGAGATCGTCATTCGCGAGACCGAAGGCAGGATCTCCGAGATCAGCATGTACGCCGAAGAATTCGAGACCACGCAGCACGAGCTGATGCTTGCGCGCGCGCGTCATCGCGCGGCGACCGAACTGCGCGCGTCGCACTAGAGGCGCGTCCGCACCCACTCTCATCCGTACGTCACGGTTCTCGCATCGCAGCGATCGCGAGAACCGCGCCGGACACCTTCCCCCGCCAGTGGGAGAAGGTGTCTGAGAAGAAGCGACGCTTCCAATTTAGCGGGTTCAGCAGTATCGGAGATATGCGCGCCAGCCGGATGAGAGTGGGAGTGAGTTGCACAATGCGCGCGCTTGCGTTTCCCATCCTGTGGCCATAGACCGACGTTGACGCTCCAACACGGGAGGAACATCACATGCCAACTCATCCGACTCGATTCGGATTCCAATCCGGCCAACAAAATGTCACGTGGGAGCGGATGCGCGATTTCTGGCGCAAGGCCGATGAGTGGGGCTATGACTCGATCTGGGCCTTCGATCATTTCTATCCGATCTTCACGCCCGATCCCGCCGGACCATGCATGGAAAACTGGACGTTGCTCAGCGCGCTCAGCCAGCACACCAAACGCGCGCGGCTCGGCGCGATGGTCAACAGCAACACCTATCGCAATCCGTGCCTGACCGCGAAAATGGCGGCCACTCTCGATCAAATCAGCGGCGGCAGATTGAATTTGGGCCTCGGCGCCGGATGGTACGAGCTCGAACATCGAAGCTTCGGCATCGATTTCAAAACCCTCGGCGGGCGGCTGAGCGCGCTCGACGAGGCCTGCCAGATCATCAAGGGCATGTTCACCCAAGAGAAGACTTCGCTCGACGGCAAGCACTACAAAGTCGTCGATGCGGTCTGCAATCCCAAGCCGATCCAGAAGCCGCACATTCCGATCATGATCGGAGGCCGCGGCGAAAAGCGCCTGCTACAGATTGTCGCGAAACACGCCGATATGTGGAACACGATGTTCGCCAATCCTGCCGAGATGAAGCGGCTCATCGCCGTCATCGAGCGCCATGGCGATCAGGTCGGACGCAACACCGACGAAATCGAGAAAACCCTGATGCTGCCCCTGTGCTACAAATCCTCGAAGGAGCGCGAGCAGATGGTCGCGGGCACGGTCGCGAGTACCGCCGGCATCACGCCGGAGCAGGCGCGCGATCGCATCATGATCGGCGGCAAGGACGAATGCCTCGACAAGGTCGAAGAGTATCGCAAGATAGGCGTGACGCACTTCATTTTCAGCATGCGATGGCCGGTAATCGTCGATGACGAATTCCAGGCCTTCGCGGAAGAAGTGATCCCCTCGGCGCGAAACTAAATTTGCGGCGGGCGATGTGGCGTGTAAGATCGCGCGATGGAACGAACGACCGATTCCGCGCGCGATCGACTCCGGAGCATCGCGCGCAACGCGATGATTGAGCGAGGGCTGTTGCCGGACTTTTCGCCGGCGGTGATGGCCGAACTTAGGACAATCGCCAGACCCGCGGGCATCGAAACTTCTTTGCGCGATTCTCGCAGCCTTCCGTGGGCATCGATCGACAACGATGACTCGCGCGATCTCGATCAGCTTTCGGTCGCGGTGCCGGTGGATACGAATGCGGTGAAGGTCCTGGTCGCGATCGCGGACGTCGATGCGATCGTGAAGAAAGGATCCGCCATCGACGGTCACGCCA
>DATGKG010000250.1:0-2442 GCA_035294805.1 Binataceae bacterium (SeqCode)
AAGCGCTCGCATCGGCGCGTCCCACGGCGCCGACCAGAAGCCGCGGCAAATCGAAGTTCCGCGTGCTGGTGCGCGAGGTCAGTCTCGGTCGCGCATCGATCAACATCACGCGCGCCAATGGCGACACGTATGCGCTGGAGAATTCCGGCCTTGACGGGTCGGTCTATATCCTGAAGGTCGGTTTGCGCTTGAAGCTCGACAGCCTCTGGGGACATGTGAGCGGCCCGAAACTACCGCCGGCAGACATTTTCTCTAGTCTGACGTATGACAGCGCGCTCCATCCGGCGAGCGTCGCGATCGACAGGGTGAAGATCGACACGCACGATTCGCATCTGAAGCTCAGCGGCAAAATTAGCGACGTCAACACGCTCAAGATGGATCTGACACTCGACGCCAACGACATCGGAAGCGCCGACATCGTCAAGTTCGTCAAGCAATGGTCACCGCGCGCGAATCTCGCGGGCAACATTCGCATCGAAGGATCGCGTCCCGATCTGCATGTGACGTTCGCGATGAATGCCGCCGACGCGAAGATTAAAGGCGACCTGCACGCCAACCTCCGCCATCAGCAGCCGAGCTATCGTGGCGCGATCGATGTCGTAAATCTCGATCCTGAGCAGCTTCTCACCGACAGCCCGGCGCAGGGCGTCGTCAATGCGTCGATTCGTGGGCACGGCGAAGGAACTTCGGTCGCGAATTTCAATGGTCAAGCTGGTGTGCGCATCGCGCGACTGCGCGCGGCGCAATGGAACATCGGCGATCTTATCGTCACCGCAAACATCGCCAATCAGATTGCCGGCTATGATGCGAAAATCGCGCAGGGACAGCGCGCCGGCGCGACCTCGCGCGGGCGAATCGATTTCAACGGCAACCCGAGATATCAGATCGACCTCGCGGCAAGTCATCTGGACATGCAGAAGCTGCAGAATCGTCGCGTGATGCATACCGACGTCAATCTCGCGGCGCAGATCAAAGGAAGCGGCATCAAACTCGCCGACGCGAACGCCGTTGCGCGGGTGAATATCAAGCAGACCGTGCTCGGTCCCGCGAAGATCGATTCCGGCGTGGTCCGGGCGTCAATCGCGCGAGGCCTTGTGCGCATCGCCCAAGCGTCGCTCATCGCGGGCACGACCAACGTCAGCGCGAAAGGACAAGTCGCGCTCGCCGGTAATCGTCGAGGCGATCTTTCCTACAATTTGAAGTCCGATGATCTTTCCCCGTGGATGACGCTCGCCGGCCGCAGCGGCGGCGGCAAGCTTCAGGTCATTGGTCGCGCCAGCGGTCCTTTGAATGCGCTCACGGTGGGCGGTAGCGCATCGATGACGGCGCTGCAGACCAGCGGCATAAGCGTGGCCAGCGGCAAACTCACATACGCGCTGAGCGACGTCGGCAACGATCGCACACATGGCCGCCTCGATGCAGGCTTCGACAAGATACATACCAACGTCGATTTGAAGTCGCTCTATGTCGACGTCGACTTGCTCCGCCTTCATCCGACTGATGTGCGCATTCTCGTCGAGAGCTGGGACGCGCAATCGCGCAATCAGAAGATCGCAGCGGAGGTTCGCCTGAACTCCGATGTGCTCGACGTCAGCCTCAACCAGCTCATGCTGCAGATGGCCGACGGAACGTGGCAGTTGTCGCATCCGACGAGATTCCACAAAGACGCGCGAGAAATCAGCGTGCACGATTTGCGGGTGGTCAATGGGCAGCGCGAAATCACGATGGATGGCCGCGCTGCGTACGGGGGCGCGCAGGACGTCTCGCTCGCGGTGAATCATTTCGACCTCGCGGACTTGAACCCGTTCATCGCGAGCAATCCCGGCATCGTTGGAATTCTATCGACTTCGATTCGAATCACCGGTACTTCGGCGACGCCGCTGGTCACCGCGCGGATGCAAATCAAACCGCTCGGCGCGCATGGCTACACGCTGAGCGAGGTAGATGCGAACGCCAACTACACCAGCGGTCAGATGAAGGCCGACGCCGAGCTCTACCAGGATGCGACGCATCAGCTGATCGCGAACGCTACGATTCCGATGGAACTCGGATGGGACAAGAAGTTCGTCGCTTACGCGAGCGGCGGACTCAACGGGCGCATGCACTCCAGCGGTATCAGCCTCGCATTTCTAAACGCGACGTTGAATCCGCGCACGTTGCAAAAGCTCGACGGCAACATCTCGATGAACATCGCACTGAGCGGCCCGATCAAGCATCCGCAGGCGAGCGGCGGCATCTGGCTCTGGGGCGGCAAGGCCAAAGTCGTTCCGGCGGGTATGACGATCGATTCGCTGAACACCACGGTGATTGTATCGCCCCAGGCAATTTATCTACAGGACCTGAACGCGCGTTCCAATGACGGCAGCATCGACGCGTGGGGCAGCGTCGCGCTCGACAGCTATTTTCCGAAGGCAATCAACTTGAGCCTCGCGATGAACAACT
>DATGKG010000251.1:0-5631 GCA_035294805.1 Binataceae bacterium (SeqCode)
GAAACATTCCGGCGACGACCACACATGCAATTGGCCGTAAACCTAATTCTTTTCCGAGGATGTAGCCGCCCGCGAACATGATCGCGAGGTGCAGATAAATTTCCAAAATAATGCCGGTGCTAAGTCCGAAGACCGCATACAGCAGCAGAAAAGGAGTCGCTACGCCGTTCTCGGGATTTCCGATTAAAGACATCCCGCCGCATTTGTATGGATTCCAGAAGGGAAACTGATGATAGTGGCGAAAGGTATAGTATGCCGCCCATCTCAGATTCATGAAGACGTCGCGGTCGCCGTCGCCAGGAACTCCGCCGGTGAATTGGAAGTGCGGCCACTCATTCAGCCAGCCCTTTAGTACGGGTCCGGTGAAGGCATGGTTACAGAAGAGCGGATAGATTGTGACGAGCGCAAAGGCCAGCGACCCGAGAAGTAGGCGGTTCCTCTCCCGCCGCGACAGCAGTAACAAAGGTGTACGAGACTCTCTCATCCTGGCCAACGTCAAACGCGGCTACTTCTTAGCTCCGGATGGTGGTTTGCCGTATGGGTTGTCATTTGCCGGCGACAAGATCACGCCGCCGATAAAGCTGTAACTGTTCGCGGTTGAAAATCAAGTCGTAGTCATCGGGCGGAAACTTCACCCCGAACGGCGCCGCCACCTGCGCCAGTATGTATGGCGGGCGCGCCGCAATAGCGTCCGATAGCGCCGGCATCTGGCGCACGCGGCCGCCCGCGAGCCATCCCACATCGCTGTACGGAATGTCATAAACGATGGGGTCATCCATGATGCCGGTGTACACCGAAAAGCGGTTGCACTCGTGCCATACGATCACATCCTGCGCGAGATGAAGGATGTGCGTTTTGATGTTGATGCGGCCCGCCGCCTGTTCCTGCCAGAGCAAATCCACCAGCTCCATTTCTTTGGCGCCCATGGTCCAGCGTGAGTCGGGCGTGCCGATCCAGTATCCATCGGCAGCAGTCCGCAGATCGATTGCCCAGTTCTCCGCGATCGAATGCTCTTCGTAATCGTAGTTTTCGTTCGGGCGCGGATACCATGGGTAGATCAGAATCGCGAGCAACGCGGCGACCACCATGGCACGCCGTCCGTGATTGAAAACTATCGCGAAGGGAACTGCGGCCGGGAAGATCAGGAAAAACGGCGTCCAGTACTCGTCGAGCTTGTAGTGTAGATCCGCGATGTTGGATTGATAGGCATTGGAGCCGCCGAGCGCGCCCAGCTTGCGGCCGAGCGCCTCGACAATGAGGGTGATGAGCAAGGCGATCACGAGCGCCGATCCATCGATCGATTGCGCGTCGGGGCCGCGCATTGCGCCGATATAGAGAAGCCCTATCGCAGCGAATATCGTCAGCATCGGGAACTGCTGGAAAATCTGCGCGAAGATGCTGTTGGGATCCTGCGTGATGGTATATATGAGCGCACCCGCGAAAATCACCACTATCACCGCGTCACGCCAGCGTGTCTCGTTATCGAAATGAGAGTCGGCGTCCGTCGGCGGCAGCGCGCGCGCGGCCACCACGACTGTGGCCAGGCCGGCGAGCAGAATCAGCGGCAGGAGAGGATAGGGCAGCGGAGTGCGGTTGGCGATCGCGAACTCCGGTCCGGCGAAGATCACTGCGCCGGCCACGCACGTAAGTTTTAGCAGCATCACGCGAGGGCGTGAGGCCTCGCGCCAGAAGATCGCCAGCCCCGCGACGACGATTGCGAAGCCGCCGTCGATCGCGTGCGTTGCGACGGAGGTGCCGAGGATAAGCGAGCCGAATGCGACCAGCAACCGGCGCGATTTGCGATCGAGCACTAACGCGAGCCCGAGCGCCACCAATGCGAATGCCACCGCCGTGCCGCGCATACCGACCATTCGGCGAAAGGTATTGGTAAAGAACAGCATCAGCGCGGCCACGCCGCCGGCGGCATCTCCGAGCATCGCGGCGCCCAGTCGATACGCGCCGAAGATCATCAGCGCCGCCATCGGAATGATGCCGCCGCTTTGCGCGAGGATTCCGAGCTGCGTGCGCGAGGACATCGCGAGCATCGACAGGAACAATTCGAGCGCGGGCGTTTGCGCCTGCGGTCCCCATAAGCCGTAGGGGTCGTTGCTCATCGGCAGGTAGCGCCCGAAAGAGAGGATGCGCTGCACCGACGCGGGGCACGCCAACACATCCATGTACGGCGCGACCGGTGAACCTAGCTCGAGCGGCAACAATCCAACTGCGGCGAGCGCGAATGCGAGCAACGCGAGGCCCTGGCCCGCGGTTAGACGCGACGCACGAGGTCGCACCGGCGTCAGCAGGATCCCCGCACCGCATACTAACAGCAGGAGCCATATCACCGGCGCGCGAAAAAGTCCGATCGGGCCGAGAATTTGACCGAGTATCCACGCCGCAACCCATCCCCCGGCCGCGCCGCCGAGGATCGCATCGAAGAAGGACATTTCATCGTCGAGTCTCAGTAAAATGCCCGCGCCGACTATGGTGAAGAGTGTCCAGCAAGTCCAAATCTTCAACGCTGCGAAGAAGGTCGCGCCGAACACCGTCGAAATGCCATCGACCGCGGCGGAAAAATCGATTTCCAACGGCGTACCTTTGAGCCGGAGGTAGGAAAGTATCGCGATGAGGATTAGCGATAGCGCAATCGTCGCGTACTCGACGGCGACCCGTGGGGCGTGCGCGACTGTATTGCCGATGGCCGTATCGCTAATGGGCGGGCACCTCGGATTCGGGCACATAGCCGTGCTTCGGCAACAGGAACAGCATCAGCAGCGAGAGCAGCAGAACAGGCACAACCAGGTAGAAGACGTCGTTGTACGCCATGATGGTAGCGTGGCGATTGACCATCGTGTTGATGAGGCCGAGATCGCGTCCGCCGATCGCGGCGGAGTTATAACCGTAACTTTGCAGGCTGCTCTTGAGACTCTGATCCATTTGCAGGAATTGGTAGTTGAGGTCGCTCAGGTTGCCAACCAGCATCGAGCGATGGAACTGCGTGCGGCGCGCGAGGATGGTCGCGAATACCGCATAGGCGACGTTGCCGGACTCGCGCCGGGTCAGCGCGTTGAGGCTCGACGCGCCCGTCATCTGCGGCCTCGGCACGGTGCTCAGCGAAACGGTGCTCACCGTCACCATCGCGGCGCCCATCCCCACCCCCATCATCACGAGGCTCGGCGTGAAGCTCCAGAATCCGACGTAGAGATTGAAATGAGCGAGCTGCCAGTACGCGTATGTAAGGATTATGATTCCCGTCCCGACCAGCAGGCGCGGACTGACGTAGTTATACAGCCGCCCGATGATCGGCATGACCACGAACATCGCGATCGCGCGCGGCATCAGCACCAGGCCGGCCTGATAGGCGGGATAGTCGAGGAGATTTTCGGTGAACTGCGGAAGCAGGAAGCTCGAGCCGTAAAGTGCAAAACTGGTGATCGCGCTGATGCCGCATCCGACGCTGAGCAGCCGATTTTTGAATAGCCGAAAGTCGATGATCGGCTCGGCGCTGGTCAGCTCCCATACCAGCAGCGCGACTATTCCAATCGCGCCGATCGCGGTTCCGAGCACGATCCAGTTGGAAGCGAACCAGTCAACTTCCTCGCCGCGCTCGAGCACAACTTGCATGGCAGTAAGTCCTACTGTCAGTAGGGCGATGCCGGTCCAATCGACCCGCTGCACCCCGCGCTTCAGATACGGTGGATCGAACACGAACGCGCTCACCATCAGCATCCCGACGATGCAGAACGGCACGTTAATATAGAACACCCACTGCCAGCCGTACTTGTCGACCAGCCAGCCACCGATGACGGGTCCGATAGCCGGCGCGAGCACGACGCCCATGCTGAAAATCGCCATCGCCATGCCCTGCTCGGAGGGCGGGAAGGTCTCGCGCGCGATGGCCTGCGAGCACGGCATCAGGCTGCCCCCACCGATTCCCTGCAGTACGCGATAGAAGATCATTTGATGCAGTGTGGTCGAGGTGCCGGCGAGGATCGAGCCGAAGATGAACAGCGCCATCGATAGAAGAAACAATCGCTTGCGGCCGAGGAGCGCGGTCCACCACGCCGCCATCGTAACCATGATGATCTCCGCGATGCTGTAAGCGGTCGAGACCCAGGTGATGGTGAGGAGATCCGCGCCGAAACTTCCCATCATGTGCGGCATCGCGACGTTGACCACTGTCGCATCCATTACGGACAGAAACGTCCCCAGCATTACGGATGCCGCGACCAGCCATTTGCCGGCCACGGAGGTCTCATAATCCGGCCGGAGATGCGGCGTTACGCGCGCGACGGTAGCCATCACTAAGACTGTGCCGCATTCAGTAGGTGGTATGCCAGATCAGGTCCAGCTCGCTGGCGTTGCCGAGCGAATTGCGGCTCTCGGAAGTATCAACCTCGAAATGTTTGGTGAGGTAGTACTGGATGGTGGCCTTCTGGCTGGGCTGGCCGGGCACCTGCTCGGTTTGCGGCGCGAGATTTTGCGATGCGGAAAGGAAGACATCCTGCGTGAGATATGTTCCTACCGCCGCCATTCCATTCGCGACGCTGAACTGCAGCGCCTGCAATCCGAGCGCATCGGCCACCTGCTGCCCCAGCGCGTTGGCAGCATAGCTCCCCGCGATCGTCGCCGCTTGGCTCTGTAGCGACGCCTGCTGGCCATTGTTCAACTCGCTGGTCGGCCGTCCAAACATCAGCACCGATAAGATGTCGGCCTGCGACATTTCCGGATCGCTGGAGAAGGTCAGCGTGGGTTTGTTCGCGGTTCCGCCAATATTCGCCGAGACCGTGTATTGCGGAAGCTGGCGTTGCGCGACGATATCGAGCGAAGGGTCGACGGTGGCGCCGCCGGTGAAGGTAAGTTCGCCCTTTTGCAGGGTCAGCGGTTGGCCTGCGAGCGCAATCTGACCGCGCACCGTATCGATGCTGCCGACCAGCGTGGGAGGTTCACCGGGTTTCTTGACGACGTGCACCTTGCCTTCGAGTTCCGCCGACGAGCCAGCGATCTTGATCCACGTGTTGCGATGAATCTGCGCGATGAGATCGATGGTCAGATTCCGATAGACGTTGGCGAACGGCGAGGGCGGCCCCGGCAGAGGCGGGGGCGGTGCGACGCCATTGTAAACCACCTGCACCGTTGGATCTTCCTTAACCTTGTCGGTGCCGAGAAACGTCAGCTCCGGCTTGAACACGCCCCACAAGACTTCCACCTTGCCGCCGAGCTTCAGCGCCTGCAGCGTGCCGTTGAGACGAATACTGGCCGCAGTGTATGCGAGATATTCCGGCGTTTTGATCGCAGGCCAGTTGTTCATCGCGAGGCTCAAGTTGATTGCCTTCGGAAAATAGCTGTCGAGCGCGACGCTGCCCCACGCGTCGATGCTGCCGTCATTGGAACGCGCGTTCAGGTCCTGCAGATAAATCGCCTGCGGCGACACAATCACCGTGGTGTTCAGCGAATCGATGGTCACGCCGGCCGGAACGATTTTCGCCCTGCCACCCCAGAGCAAGACTCCGCCGCTCGCCTGCGGATGCTTGATCGGGCCGCTCAGTGCGATGTTCATCGAGATTTTGCCGTCGAGCTTTTGCAACGTGCGCGGATTCAACGTCGCGTTTAGAAATGCGAGGCTGATACCGC
>DATGKG010000252.1:0-2074 GCA_035294805.1 Binataceae bacterium (SeqCode)
TGTGCTGGATCTCGTTGGTGCCCGCCGCGATGGTGCCCCGCCGCGCCGCAAGCATTCGATGGGACCATTTGCCGCGATCGATCGCGTGATCGGAGTTGTACTCAAGCGCGCTGTAGGCGCCGAGCAGCTCCATCGCAAAGCTCTGGATGCGCAGGTTCAAGTCAGTGGTCCCAAGCTTCATCACCGAGCCCTCGGGCCCCGGCTGAAGTCCCTTGAGCTGGCGCGTGAGCTGCCGATAGCTGGTGTACTTGAGCGCCTCCGCCTCGCACGCGAAGCGCATGATCGCCTGCCGGACGTACTCCTCGTCCCACGCCGGATGCCCACTGCGCTGCACTGTCTTGGCGAGCTTCGCGAGCTGGCGCACCTCGACCATCATGTCGGTGCGGCCGCCGTGGATGGTGCGTTCGAACATCATATTGGTCATCGCGACCATCCAGCCCTGATTCTTGTTGCCGACGAGATTCGTCTTCGGAACTTTCACATCGTCGTAGAAAACCTGATTGAAGCCGCGCTCGCCGGTGATCTGCTGAAGCGGCCGGACGGTGACGCCGGGAGTCTTCATATCGACGAGCAAGTAGCTGAGCCCTTTATGCTTCGGCAGTTCGGGATCGGTGCGGCATAGCAGCGTGCTGAAGTCGGCATGATGCGCGTTCGAGGTCCACACCTTCGAGCCGTTGACGACGAAATAATCGCCCATGTCGACCGCGCGGGTCTCGACCGCGGCAAGATCGGAGCCATGATTCGGCTCGGAAAGTCCCTGGCACCAGATTTCCTCGGCCGACGGGATGCGCGGGATGTAGCGCTTCTTCTGCTCGGGCGTGCCCCATTGCATCAGGGTCGGGCCGACGCGCGCGATGCCCTGAAAGTTCACGGTCGGCGGCGCCTTCGCGCGATCGAGTTCCTGCCCGTAGATGAGCTGCTGCAAGAGCGTCGCGCCGCGACCGCCATATTCCTTCGGCCAGTGGATACACATCCAACCGGCGTCGTAGAGCTTACGATGCCATTCGCGGCGGCGCTCGAATTCGCTTTTGGAATCGGCGTCGAGTTCGTTATCGCCGCGCCAGTCGCGCGGCAGATTCGCTTCCAGCCACGCACGGAAGTCGTGGCGAAACCTTTCGTCCTCTTCGCTGTATTTGAAATCCATCGCGCGGCTCCTTTCGATGGCGTATGCCGCCGATGCTCGCGCAATCGCACTTCGCTTTGCAAACGATGCGTGCGGCCTGATATCGATCGCACCATCGCGGCAAATCATCAGGAGCGTGAGCCATGAAGATTGGAATCATGATCGCGGCAACCGCCGAATCGGGCGACATCTCGGAAATCGCGCGCGAGGTCGAAAACCTCGGCTACGAATCGTTCTTCATCCCCGAACATCCTGTGATTCCGATCGGCTTCAAAACGCCGCTGCCTGGCGGCGGGGGCGGCACGCTGCCCGAGCACTATGGACGATGGTTCGATCCGTTCGTTGCGCTCAGCATCGCCGCCGCAGTCACGAAGCGCGTCAAGCTCGGCACCGGCATCTGCCTGCTGCCTGAGCGCGAGCCGATCATCGCGGCGAAAACGATTGCCACGCTCGACGTGGTCTCGGGCGGGCGCGTCATCCTCGGCGTCGGCGCCGGATGGCTGCGCGAAGAGACCGAAGCGCTCGGCACCAACTTCGGCACGCGATGGAAGCGGTTGCGCGAGACTGTCGAGGCGCTGCGCGTGCTGTGGACGCAGCCGGAGCCGAGCTATCAAGGCGAGCTGGTCAAATTTCCTCCCGTCCGATGCGATCCGAAGCCCATCCAGAAATCCGGACCGCCGATACTGCTCGGCGCGCGAGGATCGAAAGCGATGGAGCGCGTGGTCCGCACCTACGACGGATGGGTGCCGATCGCGGGCCGGCCTGCGGGTCTGAAACGTGACATCGATGCGCTAAGGAAACTCGCGACCGAGCGCGGCCGCAATCCCGACAGCTTGCAGGTCAGCGCCTTCGTCGGTCCTCCTGAGGACGGAATCTCATCGGAAGATTTGAAGGCATACCAGGAGACCGGCGTGCAGCGGCTGGTGCTCTTCTCGCAGGGCGACGCGATTA
>DATGKG010000253.1:0-3643 GCA_035294805.1 Binataceae bacterium (SeqCode)
ACGGTATATCGGTACCTCTGCTGAGTTCTGGATGAACCTGCAAGCTCAATACGATCTGTCGGTCGCACAGCAAGAATCGGGAAAGTTGATTGCGGCACGCGTACAGCCTGCCGAGCGCAACGCGATTCCGAAGCGGTCAAACAATCGAGGACGCAAAATCTCGACGCCGCGCCGCGTGGCCGGCTAGCCGATCGCCAGGAATTTGCGGATCGCGGTGAGCGACTCAGGCTCCGTCAACGCGGGCGCGTGGCCGACGCCCGGAACCTCCACCGATTCGACGTTGCGGATCACCGTCTTCATCCTCTCCACCGTGCGCGCCGCGAGGATGTCACTATCAGCGCCGCGAATCACCAGCACGGGTACCTCGATGCGCGCGAAGGGCACCCACATGTCCATCGGACGCGACGCAGTGCGCATCGGCTTGCGGATTTGAGGATCCATCTTCCAGGTAAGCTTGCCGTCGTCCGCCGGCTTCACTGACCACTTCACCTGCTCGATAAGCTGCGCATCGGGGATGCTACGCATCGCAGGATAATTCTCCCGATAGTAGGCCGCGACTTCTTGCAGGTTGTTGAACTCGTTCGGCGCCTCGCCGACATAACTGCCGATGCGCGCGATGCCGGCCGGATCGATGTCGGGCCCGATATCGTTGAGGATCACCTTCTCCACGCGATTCGGATAGCCGCCGGCGAAGAGAATCGAGATCATCCCGCCCATCGAGGTGCCGATCAGCGTCACCCGATCGATTTTCAATTCATCCAGTAGCCCCGCGAGGTCGGTCGCGTAGTTCTGCGGGGTGTATTCCGCGCCCGGCGTCCATCCGCTGTCGCCGCGTCCGCGCACGTCGACCGATCGGACGTGGAAATCCGATCGCAGATCTGGCGCGAGGGAGTCGAAGGCATGCGCGTTGCTGGTCAGCCCGTGGATACATACCAGCGGCGCTTTACCTTCCGTTCCGTGATCCAGGTAATGGAGCCGAAGACCGTTTAGCGTGATGAATTTGCTGACCGACATGCAGGGTGCTCCGTTTGGTCTGCTCCTGCGCGGCGAGGAGTTCCTCGCCCTTGCGCAGCAGCTTATGCGGCACGATTATCATCCGGCGCCCGTCGCGGATCAGCGCCTGTTCGTTTTCGAATTCCTTGAGTTGGACGGTGGTGCGCTGGCGCGACGCGCCAACCAGGTCCGCCAAATCCTCATGCGTAAGCTTGAGCGTCAATAGCACGCCGCGCGAGTCTTCGACACCGAACTTGGTGCCGACCTCGAGCAGCGCGCCCGCGAGCCGCTCGCGCAGCCCAAGGCCCACGAAGTTAGCGTACCGAATCAGCATCATCCACCATCGCCCGACCGTCGCATCGAGGACGCGGCTCAGAAGCTCGCGCGAAATGCCGAGTGTGGTGTCGACGAAAACTTCGGGCTGCACGATCGCGACTGTGCAATCGGTGAACGCGTCGCATCGAAATGGACGGATCGCATTGGGCAGCAGCGAAGATACGCCGAAGACTTCGCCGGGTCCGACCAGCCCGACCAGCACGCGTTCCTCGCGATTGAGAATCGACAGCTTCGCGACGCCCGACAGCATGATGTAGACGCGATTGGAGGACTGCCCCTCAGCGAAGATCGTATGCGGCCGGCGCACGCGATGGGCCTCGGCGCCTCGCGCGAGTTGTGCCAACTGCTCGAGGCTCATCCACGACAACGTCCGCAGCCGCTTCATCGCCTTGGGGTCCAATGGATTCTCGCGCAGCACGCTTCTTAGGTACCACACCGGCACGCAGTCCCCCAAAGGTTGCATTCGACCAGCCAGGATCGCGAAGACGAAACCCTAATGTAGGCAATGAGGAAGAGATCGATCAGGAGTATCACACTGTACGATTAGCCTGATCCTTGAAGCGGCCATCTGTGCAATCGGCATCGAAATGTTTTGTACGAGGGAGGCAGCATTGATAGAAAGGAATAGGGGAGTGATGCATATACAGCTTCGGATTGTACCGCTTTCGCCGACCGTCGGCGCCGAAATCGGCGGGGTCAACCTCGCCAATCCGCTCGATGACGCGACATACGATGAACTGCATCGCGCGCTGCTGAAGCATAAGGTGATTTTCTTTCGCGATCAAAACATCACGCCTGAAGAGCACATCGCATTCGCGCGGCGCTTCGGCGATCTCGAGGTGCATCCGTTCGCGCCGCAAGGCGAGCATCCGGAGCTGCTGGTGATCGCGCATGACGAGAATAATCGCGGCAAGGAAAACACCTGGCATAGCGATGTTACGTGGCGCCTCAAGCCGTCGCTCGGGTCGATTCTGCGCGCGCTCGAAGTGCCGCCCGTCGGAGGAGATACCCTTTTCGCTGATATGCATGCGGCCTACGAGGACTTGGGCGATTCGATGAAACATGCGCTCAGCGGCATGACCGCGGTTCACGATTTCTCGCGCGTGTTCGGGCGCAACCTGCCGGCGGAAAAGATGGCGGCGATGAAGAAGAAATATCCGCCCGCGCAGCATCCTGTGGTGCGGACGCATCCGGAGACTGGCGAGAAATCGCTCTACGTCAATCGCGCGTTCACGTCGCATATCATCGGGATGAAGCCTGACGAGAGCGAGCGGATGCTCGAGTTCCTGTATAGCCGCGCATCGATTCCGGAATATCAGTGCCGCTTCAAATGGCGCCGCAATTCGATCGCTTTCTGGGACAATCGCGCAGTGCAGCATTATGCGGTATCGGACTACTTCCCGCATCGGCGCGAAATGCATCGCGTGACGGTCATCGGCGACACACCGGTTTAACGTAAAAGCCTCAATTCCTGCTACGATGTCCACATCCATCGGGCCGGTGGCGTTCACCTTCCGTTGTTATCATCGAAGGATTGATCGTCCGGCTCGATCGATACGCGATCGATAATCCACAACGCAGACAGCAACTATAGTTGTCAATCGACTTCAGATTTGACCACCTGATTACGCGCACGCACTGAATTCTCGTCACCTGCGCGACGTTACACGGCCCTCGCGGTGGATTTTTCGCCGTTTCGTCACGCGCGCGACAATCGTAAGTAACACTAATCATTGCTATTGGCCCAACATTAGTTCATCTTACAGACCATACCAAACATGAAGAACGCAATTTCCAGCCGAACGATGAAAGCCGAAACGCGCCGCCCGGCAAATAAGCAAGTGGCATCGCGATGCGCATCGCTTGAGCAGTTCCGAGTGCCGGAAAATTGCGGAGTTAGACCTAGACACGTTTCTTAGGGTCGATGCGAAGGGGCATCGACCTTGCACTGATGGCCCGCTCGGGTGGGTCGCGGAGCTTAGACGGAGGATTTGTTCATGAGCCAGCCGAAATCAGAACTCAAAACCGGTCTCCTCGCACTCGCTGAAGTCGCGTTGATCGACCTGCCCGCGGCGGTCACGCTGCGCGCCTTCAAAGCCGAGACCGATGGTGAACTCTACAAAGCGGGCTGGAAAGCCTACGAAGCAGCGACCGGCGTCGTGACCGACCTCACCAATCGCGCGTATGCGAATCGCAGCGTTGCGAAGGTCGGTGCGCGGATGCTCGAGAACGGACTGAGGACCCAGCGCTTTGTTGATGCGCTCTCGGGTGCGTTTTTCTCGGCGCTGTGGCCCAGCGTCGGTTTGCCGATGGC
>DATGKG010000254.1:0-6317 GCA_035294805.1 Binataceae bacterium (SeqCode)
CATTCCACTGTGAAACGGCAAGTTAATCGAAGTGTTTAAGAAGATTCTTATTGCCAACCGCGGCGAAATCGCGGTGCGCGTCATCCGCGCCTGCCGCGAACTCGGCATCGAATCGGTCGCGGTTTATTCCGCGGCCGACCGCACAGCACTCCACGTGCGCGAGGCTGACTATGCGGTCCTGGTCGGCCCCGCGCCCGCATCGGAAAGTTATCTTCAGACCGCAAAGATTCTCGCCGCGGCGAAAGAGACCGGCGCCGATGCAATTCATCCGGGCTACGGCTTCTTTTCCGAGAACGCGGGTTTCGCGCGCGCCGTCGAGAAGGCCGGCATCACGTTCATCGGCCCGCCGCCCGACGCGATCGTTGCGATGGGCGACAAGGTCGAGGCGCGCAAGCTGATGACCGCGGCGGGCGTACCCGTGGTTCCCGGCTCGCCTGACACGCTGGAGACCGAAGAGCAGGTACGCGAAGTTGCCAACCGCATCGGCTATCCGATCATGGTCAAAGCGGCGGCCGGTGGCGGCGGCAAGGGCCTACGTCTGGTCGAGAGCGACAAGGATCTCGGCTCGATCGTTCGCACCGTCGCGAGCGAGGCCAAGTCGTCATTCGGCGACGGCCGTTTTTATGTTGAGAAGTTCGTGCGCAAGCCGCGTCATATCGAGGTGCAGGTGTTCGCCGACAAGGCCGGTAATACGGTCCACATGTTCGAACGCGAATGCTCGATTCAGCGGCGGCATCAGAAGGTCGTCGAGGAATCGCCGTCGCCGTTCGTGACACCGGAAATGCGCGCGAAGATGGGCGAGGTCGCGGTGCGCGCTGCCAAAGCCGTGAATTACGTCGGCGCGGGCACTATCGAGTTTCTCGCCGATGCCGATCACAACTTCTACTTCCTTGAAATGAACACGCGCATTCAGGTTGAGCATCCGGTGACCGAAATGGTGACCGGGCTGGACCTGGTGCGATTGCAAATCGAAGTGGCCGCCGGCGCGAAGCTTCCGTTCACGCAATTCGACCTCAAGCAGAACGGATGGGCCGTGGAATGCCGCATCTATGCGGAGGACCCCGCTGCCGGATTCGTTCCCGCGCCCGGAAAAATCGAGACGCTCAAATTTCCCGAAGGACCGGGCGTGCGCAACGACGCCGGAGTCTACGCGGGCGCCGAAGTCACGATGTTTTACGATCCGATGATCTCGAAGCTCGCGGTCTGGGGTTCGAGCCGCCTACAGGCGATCGAGCGGATGCGCCGCGCGCTCGCGGAATTCCAAATCGTCGGCGAGCTCACGACCAATCTCGATTTCCATCGCTGGATCATGACCCATCCGCGCTTCATTGCGGGTGACTTCGACACCAACTTCATCAATCAGGAATGGCATCCGGAGGCGACTCCTGCGACTGAAGATGCGGAACGCATCGCCGCGATAGTGCTGGCCGCGCACGCGTCCCAAACGCATCAGAATTACGCCAACGGCCAGAACGGTTCGACGAATCAAGGCCTGCGCGTGTCGCCATGGAAGACGCGTGGCCGTCTGGACGTGTTGAGGTAAGGTCGATGGCGACGCAGTACCACGCAACTATCGACGGCCTCGAATACGATCTCGCGATCGAGGAACTTCCCGATGCCGGCCTGTTCGAGGTCAATCTCGGCGGAAAGAAAATCAAAGCCGACCTGCGGCAGGCGGGCCCAGCGTCGTTTTCGGTAATCGTGGGCAATCGCTCCTTCGACCTCGACGTCATTCGCCAGGGCGAAGAGTTCGTGATCGCCTCGCGCGCGGGTGCGACGCGCCTCACGCTCGAGGATGCGCGCCGGCGCCTTGCGAACTCGCGTGGTGCGCGCGAGGTGACCGGCAAGGCGCAGATGCGCGCGATGATGCCGGGGCGCGTGTTGTCGGTGGCGGTCCAGGTGGGCGACGAGGTTAAGGCGAATCAGGGCGTGATGGTCATCGAGGCGATGAAAATGGAGAACGAGCTGAAGTCTCCCAAGGCTGGGAAGGTTGTCGAAGTTAAGGTGAGCGCTGGTCAGACCGTCGAAAAAGGCGAATTACTGATCGTTATCGAGTAAGATCGACCGAGGACTTTCATCGATGTCCGATCGAAATCAGCAGAGCAACTCACGCAACGGCGGCGACCTCGCAAGCGCCCGCAAGAATTGGGAAGAGCGCAAGCTCAACCCCTCGCTCAAGCGTGGCAAAGAGCGCCGCGAAAAGTTCGAGACCAGCTCCGGAATCGAGATCAAGCGGGCCTATGATCCATCCGACCTTGCCGATTTCGATTACCTCCGCGATCTCGGCTTTCCGGGCGAGTATCCGTTCACGCGCGGCGTCCAGCCCACGATGTATCGCGGGCGTTACTGGACGATGCGGCAGTACGCGGGATTCGGCACCGCCGAGGAATCCAACAAGCGCTATCGCTATCTGTTCGAACAAGGCCAGACCGGACTCTCGGTCGCATTCGATTTGCCTACGCAAATGGGACGTGACGCTGACCACGCGCTTGCGAAGGGTGAGGTTGGACGCGTGGGCGTGTCGATCGGCTCGCTCGCGGACATGGAAACCCTGCTCGACGGCCTACCGCTGGGCAAGATTTCCACCTCGATGACGATCAACGCGACCGCCTCGATTTTGCTGTCCCTCTACCTGGTCGCTGCGGAGAAGCGCGGCGTTAAATGGGACCAGGTCAACGGCACCATCCAGAACGACATCCTCAAGGAATACGTCGCGCGCGGGACTTACATCTATCCACCGCGCGGCTCGATGCGAATCATCACCGATATTTTCGAATTCGCATCGAAGGAAGTGCCCAACTGGAACACGATTTCGATTTCCGGCTACCACATTCGCGAGGCCGGCTCGACCGCCGCGCAGGAACTCGCGTTCACGATCGCAGATGGGATCGCATACGTGGAGGCCGCGGTGAAAGCCGGCCTCGCGATCGATTCCTTCGCGAGCCGCCTGTCGTTCTTCTTCAACGTGCACAACAACTTCTTCGAGGAAGTTGCGAAGTTCCGCGCCGCGCGCAAGTTGTGGGCCCGCATCATGAAGGAGCGCTTCGGTGCGAAGGACGAGCGCTCGATGATGATGCGCTTTCATGCGCAGACCGCAGGCTCGACGCTGACTGCGCAGCAGGTCGACAACAACATCGTGCGCGTGACGCTGCAGGCGCTCGCGGCAGTGCTCGGCGGCGCGCAATCGCTGCACACCAACAGCAAGGATGAGGCGCTCGCGCTGCCGACCGAATCGTCGGTGTTGCTCGCGCTGCGCACGCAGCAGCTAATCGCGAACGAGTCGGGCGTCGCGGACACGATCGATCCGCTGGCAGGTTCGTACTACCTCGAAACGCTCACGCGCGAACTCGAAGCGAAGGCGCAGGAGTATCTCTCGAAGATCGACGACTTTGGCGGCGCGGTGGCGGCGATCGAGCGAGGCTACATGCAGCGCGAGATTCAGAACGCGGCGTTCCTCTATCAGCGCGAGATCGAGACCAAAGATCGCATCATCGTGGGTGTCAATCAGTTCACCCAGGGCGGCGGACCTCCCGGCGACATCCTCAAGGTGAATCCGGACCTCGAGCAGAAGCAGCAGGCGAAGCTCGCGAAGGTTCGCGCCGAGCGCAATGCCGATGCCGCGAAGTCGGCACTGGCGAAGGTCGAAAGCGCCGCGCGCGACGGCGGTAACCTGATGCCGACCATCATCGATGCAGTGCGCTCGTGGTGCACGCTGGGCGAGATCTCCGACGCGATGCGCAGCGTGTTCGGCGAATATCAGCCGGTGAATGTCGTCTGACATGAACCGGCGTAGCCAAGGCGTCTCGATTCCTATAGAAATTTTCTTGTCCGATTTTTTCACGACGGAGTGATCTATCGAACGATGGGGCCGGTGCCGAAAGGAGTTTTTCTAACTAAAGGAGTGGGGCGGCATCGCGAAAGACTCACCTCTTTTGAGCTGGCGCTGCGCTCTGCGGGCATTGCGGAGTTCAACCTGGTGCGCGTGAAATCGATTTTCCCGCCCAACTGCAAGATGCTCTCGCAGCAGGAGGGTCTGCGATATCTCTCGCCAGGACAGATCGTCTTCGCGGTGATGAGCGACAATGCCACCAACGAGCCGCATCGATTGGTCGCGTCGTCGGTCGGCGTTGCAATTCCGGCAAATGCGGCGACTTATGGCTATCTGTCAGAGCATCACAGCTTCGGCGAGACCGATGAGAAGGCGGGCGACTACGCGGAGGATCTCGCGGCCAGCATGCTCGGCACCATCCTGGGCGTCGATTTCGATCCCAACACCAGCTACGACGAACGCAAGGACATCTGGCGTCTGTCGGACAAAATCGTCAGCACCCGCAACATCACGCAATCGGCGGTCGGCGATCGCGAAGGACTCTGGACATCAGTCGTCGCGGCCGCAGTGTTCGTCACCTTCTGACAGTGGCAAACGGCAATTGAGTCGCGCTCGCGCGCGGGCTACCCTGAAATCATGGCTACCGAAATTCTCTACTGCTCTGCTTGAGGCTATAAGCCACGCGCGGCCAGTTTGGCCGACTCACTGAAATCGCAATTCGGCGAAGATGTGCGCATCACCGCCGGCAAGAGCGGTCAATTCGATGTGCTGGCAGAGGGCGAATTGATCTTCTCGAAATCGCAGACCGGACGCTTCCCCATCGAGGGCGAAGTCGAGGAGCGTTTCGCCGCGCTCAAAGAAGGAAAGGAACTGCCGCCCATCGAAGCCACGAAGCGGGGCGTCGTCGGGAAGCTACTCGGCAAGCTGCGCGGTTAGCGATGCATGTCGAGAACATCCTCGAAGCCGCTCTTCTGATGCGGTCCGAGGATCATCATCTCGAGAATGCCCATGCCTTCGCGAGCACCAAATTTCGCACGACACACCGCCTGGATATGCTGATGCAGCGGATCGGCCTCATTCACATCGGATAGCTTGAACGACTCGTAGGCCGAAACATCGTCGCCGACCCAGTTGCCGTGTCCCCACTTCGGATGTCCGTAGCCGATGCCGTGCATGTAGAAGTTGTAGAGTGTCTCGAGCTGCACCCGATTTTCGCCGCTCGCGCCGTTGAGGACAATCTCCGCGCGCTTCGCGTGGCGCGTGTTGGGGAGATAGTCGACGTTCCAATCGACCGCGCGCGCGATCTCTGGCGGCGCCGAAGGATCGGTTTTCGCGATGGCGCCGAACTCATGCCATCGCGAGCCGTCGGGATTTTCATTCACATCGAAGTGCGTGCAAGCATCTTCGAAGTTGCTCGGCGACCATAGCCAGAAAAACTGAAACGGCGTGCGGTCGGGAGCGGTCGGCGCCTGAGGTCCGACCGGACGCACACCCCACGAGCGATCGCGTGAACCCCATACGCGCGAGGGCGCCGCATCGTAAGTCTTGCCGCCCAGCGCGAGCTTGCCGGCCCAGCCGCCATGTTGCGTGAAGCGCGTCAGGTCCATCATCAGGCGGCCGCTCTCGGGATTGCGGCGCGTGAAGCGCGGCTCTTCGATCGCATGCGCGCGCGCCTGAAATTCCAGATCAGCCTTTATGTCGGAATGATCTACACGAAGGCGCACGGATCGCATTGGCTGGCCGATCTCAATCGAGATCGGACCGACGCGCGTGTCGAGGCGATCCGCGCCGAGCGCACGCGATGCACGCACGCAATGCTGCACGCCTCCAACAATCACGCTGAACGCGGCGTCGATGATACCGACGTTGGGATAGATCCCCATCGCGGCGGCGAAGTAAGGCTCGCCCTCGCGGAAGTATCCATTGAAGAAAAAGCGGTCATAAAAATTCCGATCGCTGGTGAAAACCTGCTGCACCGGCTCCGGCGTCTGATGGATCGGATAGTCGTCGCCCTTTGAGATCATGATTTCCTTCACTCGCTGATGAGCAGCGTGCCGAGGTCAGCGGGATCGGTGCGAATCGCGAAATAGAAGGGGCCGAACTTCGCATAGCCGGCGCTCGCCTCATCGAAGCGCATCTCATAGACCAGCTTTTTGAACACCAGCGGGTCGTCGGCGAAAAGATCGACACCCCATTCCCAATCATCGAAACCGATCGAGCCCGAGATGATTTGCGTGACCTGTCCGGCGTAGCGGCGGCCGACCATCCCGTGCTCGCGCATCAAATCGCGGCGTCGTTCGATATCGAGGCGATACCAGTTGTCGCCGGCCTCGCGCTTTTTGTCCATCGGATAGAAGCACAGGTACCGTCGCGGGGGAATTTTCGGATAGAGCCGCGTCGACACTTTCTCGCGCTGGCGGCCGAGCTCGGCCTCGACCGCGGCATCCCATTCCTTCGAATGAGGTTCAATATTCTTCGCGGCGAGGTC
>DATGKG010000255.1:0-11414 GCA_035294805.1 Binataceae bacterium (SeqCode)
CACTCGGCAGCGAGTGGATCAGCGTCGAGCGGCTGGTGGAAGGTTCCGAGCGAGTTGGCGGCATGCTCATTCGCTCGGCGCAATTCAAACGCCTGTTCGCCAGTATCACCCGCTTCGCGCCGCACAAGGCCACAGTACTGATTCAGGGGGAATCGGGAACCGGCAAGGAGCTGGTGGCGCGATCGCTGCACAGCCTCGGCGCGGTCCCCAATGGCCCCTTCGTTACCTTCAACTGCTCCAACCTGGTCGATTCGCTGGCCGAGTCGCAGCTGTTCGGACATGTCAAAGGCGCGTTCACCGATGCGCGCGAGGATTCGCTCGGCTACTTCCGCTCCGCCAACGGCGGCACGCTGTTCCTCGACGAAATCGGCGAGCTGCCGCTGAAGCTGCAGCCCAAGCTGTTGCGCGCGGTCGAGATGCATGAGGTCCAGCCGGTCGGCTCCTCGCACAGCTACAAGGTCGATATCCGTCTGGTCGCCGCGACCAATCGCGATCTCCGCGCGATGGTCAAGGCGGGCGAGTTTCGCGACGATTTGTACTATCGGCTCAATGCCGCGGCGTTGACGATTCCGCCGCTGCGCGATCGGCGCGACGCGATTCCCGCCTTCGTCGGACATTTCATCGAACAATATTGCCGCCTCTTCGCCAAGGACATCCGGCGCATCTCGCGTCCCGCGGTCGAGGCGCTCTGCGCTTATTCATGGCCGGGCAACGTGCGCGAACTGGCGCATGCGGTCGAGAGCGCGGTGTTGATGGCCGATAACGATTCGATCGGCGTGACCGAGCTGCCAAGCAACGTGCTCGAAGGGCGTGAGGCATCCGCGGTTGCGGTTAGCGATGTAGCGGCCGCCGCGATTCCGGTGGAAATTCCCGAATCAAGCGCAGCAGCCTCGACGCCCATGATCGGTTCCGAAGCGAACGGCGAATCGAAATTCTCGCTCGACGCCGCCATTCGCGAGGCCTCCAAGGATGCGCTCGTGCGGGCGCTAAATGCTACTCATGGTAATTGTCATCGCGCCGCCGATTTGCTCGGCGTGTCGCGTTACACCGTATATCGCATGCTCGCGCGCTATGGGCTCACGGAATCGCGCGGATATCGCAGCTGGCGCAAGAGCAACGTCTGAACCGAGCCCGGGGGGGTGAGGTGGCGGAAGGAGCCGGTTCAGCGATCTGAAAGAGAGTTGGACCGGCTCGCCGCGCTCGATGCTCCATCATTTCCACGCCGACAGATCGCGTCCGGTAAGCTTCTCCAGTTTCTCTACTTCCGGCCGGTAGAACTCGCGCATCCGCTGCGCCATTTCAGGCATGAGCGGAGGAAACGGATCGCCCCCTTCCAGCATGTACTTGATAATGCTGCTCTCTCGCAGCATCCGCGCTATGCGGAAACTGCGCCGCGCAACGAACCATCCGACCACCTCGCGCGCGAGCTTCGCTAGGCGCGGATTCGGCGGCTGAGTGTTGACGACGTTCACGCGCTCAGCGCCGACCTGCGATTGCGATATCGGGAAGCGCGCGATGCCGATGAAATCGCATACCGCATCGAGGAACCCCTGCGGGTTCGACTCCAAATCGTCGTAGATGAGGACCTGCACGCGCTCGCGACCGAAGGTCTCGAACCACTTCGCCAGATGAGTTCCGTAGCGGCTGGATTCGAGCAGGTCGCCGCGCGTCGTCGCCGCGGATTCGAAATCGGTCTTGATCGAAGCAATCCGTTTCAGCAAGCGGAAGTTGGAATACGCGCGCTCGACCGGATCGCGAAACGAACAGATGATTTTGCATTCGGGAAGATCTTTCGCGATTCGTGCGCGCGCATCGGGCGACGCGAAATACATCGGGCCGAATTCACCCACCCGCTCCGCATCGGCGCAATGCTGAAAGTATGCGGCATACCAATCGAGACCGCGATCGTAAAAGCGAGTGAAAAAATCCGTCTCTTTTAGGTCGGCGGGCAGACCGACGCGGCCCTTCAGCACCTCATGCAGCCAGGTCGTCGCGGTGCGCGGCGGTCCGACTGCGATGAAGTCCGGCAGCCGCCGTACTTGGTGATGCGTGGCGTCGCTCATGCGGCGCGGCCCGCTTTACCGCTGAGCGCGCGCGCCATCGCGGCCGGAAGCACCGTCCTCAAAAGCCGCAGGTAGTTGCGGATCCGATACGGATCGAGCGCGATGGCGCGCACAAACGCCTGACGCGCGGTAGCGCGGTCGCCATGCGCAAGCGCGTCGAGCCCGATGTATCCTAGGGTGCTGCGCGGGGCGCGCTCGCGCGAGCTGACGTGCCTGATCGGGTCCACTCCGTATCGGGCCATAACCATCTGTCGGAAAATACGTCCGGGAGCTTCTTGGCCGCCGGGCGGCTTGAGCGGCGCGGGAAAATGCGCGAAGCGCCACACCGCGAGGCTCTCCGGAACGTATACGAATGGCCCGTTCTCACGCAGCAACAGCCAAAGATAGACATCCTCGAAGGCGCGCAGCGCTTCGGGATAGCCTCCAACCGCATCGAGCGCCGCGCGACGCATCAGGACGCCGCTGGGCACGATCGGCCACAACCGATCGAGCATCTCCTTCACCGTCGGCGCATGACCATCGCTCATGCGGAGCGCGGTCGGAAACGGCCGGCCGAGGCTGTCGACCAACTGCAAATCGCAGTACGCCATCACGGCTTGCGGGTCGCGCTGAAGCGCCGCAATCATCTTCGCGAGGAACTCCGGCTTCCACCAATCGTCGCCATCGAGAAATGCGAGATATTCGCCGGACGAGTTCGCGATCGCGAGGTTGCGCGCTGCCGATGGCCCGCGATTTTCCTGTTGCAGCAGTTTAACTGCGCCCCCGTAGCGCCCAATGATTTCTATGCCGCCATCGGTCGAGCCGTCGTCGGCCGCGATGATCTCGAAATCGGTAAACGTCTGCACGCGTACGCTATCGATCGCCTGCGCGACGGTTCGCGCGGCGTTGAACACCGGAATGATGACGGAGACGCGCGGCATCAGGCGACGGCGCTGGGCTTCACGATCGTCGCGTCGCCGCGCGAACTTTTCCACGCCGACAGGTCGCGGCCGATGAGACGCTCGAGCGCCTCGACTTCGGGAAGAAAGTGCGCGCGCAAACGCGCATCGATTTCAGGATCAAGCGCGCCGAACTCCTCGCCGCCGCCGAAGCAGATTCTCCACACACCGGCGCGCTCGAGCAGCGCGACCGCGCGATGCCATCGATGAAGGCGCATCCAGTCGCGGGCGTTGCGTGCGTTCTGCGCGAGCTTGCGGCTGCGTGGCGCATGCGTGACGGTGTTGACGCGTTCGGACGCGATCGCGGAGCCTTCCAACTTGATGCGTTTGGCTCCAACGAAGTCGCAGATCGCGTCGAGAAATTTTTGCGGCGACTCTTCCAGGTCATCGTAAAGGCACACCAGCACACGGTCCTTGCCAAAACTGCGCTGCCAATTCGTCAGGTGATGCGCGTAGCGGCTCGACTCGCGAATGATGCGATTGTTGGCGACGGTCTCCTCGAAACTCACCCGCGTCCATGCGTCGCGCCGCATCACGCGATACGAGGAATAGGCGCGCTCGACCGGATCGCGCAGCGTGACGATGATCTTTGCGCGCGGAATGTCGTGCGCGATGCGCTCGCGCGCGACGTCCTCGCCGAAGTAGTTCGGATCGATTTCGCCCATCGGCAGGTCGGATGCGCAGTCGCAAAAAAATTCGCGGTACCACGCCATCCCCATGGCGTAATTCTTGAGAAAAAAATCCGTCTCCTTGATTCCGCGCGGGAGCCCGAGATGCGGCTTCATCACCTCGTGAAGCCAGGTGGTTCCGGTGCGCTGCGGCCCTACTGCGAAAAAGTCCGGCAGCCGGGATGCGTCGCTCATGCGAGGAAATTATCAGCCGCCGCGCGGCGCTCCAATATGTTCATCCGTTGATGGAGCCCATCAGCGCCTCGGGATAACGCGAGCCCACCGCGAAGCCTTTGGGCGCGACCTCGTCGATGCGCCGCAGGTCGTCCGCGCTCAGCTTTACGTCCATCGCAGCGACGTTTTCCTCGAGGTACTTGCGCCGCTTGGTTCCGGGAATCGGCACGATGTCGTTGCCCTGCGCGAGCACCCACGCAAGCGCGAGCTGCGAGGGCTTGCAGCGCTTCTCCGCCGCCATCGCTTCGATGCTTTTCACGAGGTCGAGGTTCTTCTGAAAATTCTCGCCCTGGAAGCGCGGCCACATCCGCCGCGTATCGTCGGGTTCGAAATCCTCCGGAGTCTTGATATGGCCGGTGAGAAAACCGCGCCCCAATGGGCTGTATGCGACGAAGCCGATGCCGAGCTGGCGGCAGAGCGCGAGCAACCCGTCCTCCGGCTCGCGACTCCAGAGCGAATATTCCGTCTGCAGCGCCGCGATCGGATGAACTTTGCACGCGCGCCGAATGGTTTCCGGACCGGCCTCTGACAGCCCCAGGTAGCGCACCTTGCCCGCCTTCACCAGCGCGGCCATCGCGCCGACGGTGTCCTCGATCGGCACGTTCCGATCGACGCGATGCTGATAGTAAAGGTCGATCACATCGATGCCGAGGCGTTTGAGACTCGCGTCGCACGCCTGACGCACATACTCGGGACGCCCATTGATGGAGCGATCGTTCGGACCGGGTCCGCGCACGATGCCGAATTTGGTCGCGATGACGAACTTATCGCGCCGCCCCGCGATCGCTTTGCCGATCAGCGTCTCATTCGTGTGCGGGCCATACGTGTCCGAGGTGTCGAGGAACGTCACGCCGAGTTCGAGCGCGCGCTCGATGGTGGCGAGCGATTCGGCGTCGTCGCGGGTGCCGTAGAACGCCGACATGCCCATACATCCGAGTCCCATCGCTGAGACTTTCAGTCCGCTCCGTCCGAGTTCACGAGACTGCACGATAAAGATCCTTCCTGGTTACAATTTCGCGATCGAGTCGAGCATCGATGCTTCCAGAATGCCGAGGCCCTCGTCGGCCACTTCCAGCGACATCGTAAGCGGCATCAGCACTCTGACCACGTTCGCATAGAGGCCACAGCTTATCACGATCAAGCCGCGTTCGGCGGCTTTCGCGGTGATGCTTTTCGCGAGTTCCGGCGCCGGCTCCTTGCTGGCGCGATGCTTCACGAATTCCATCGCGAGCATCGGGCCGAGCCCGCGCACGTCGCCGATGCACGGGAAGCGCGGATCGGCCTGCATCGCGCGAAGTCGCTCTGCCACATGCTCGCCAAGCTTTTGCGCGCGCGCGATGATGCCCTCCTCTTCCATTACATCGAGCACCGCGAGGCCCGCCGCGCACGAGACTGCGTTGCCTGCGAAGGTGCTGCCAAGACCGCCCGGAATCGGCGCGTCCATCACCTCGGCACGTCCGATGACCGCGGAGATCGGAAAGCCGCCGCCGATCGCTTTCGCGATCGCGATGAGATCGGGCGCGACATTCGAATGCTCGACGGCGAACATCTTGCCGGTGCGGCCGAAGCCGGTCTGGATCTCATCGGCGATGAGCAGGATGCCGTGGCGATCGCAGAGGTCGCGTAGCGCGCGCATGAACTCGAACGGCGCGACGTTGAAGCCGCCCTCTCCTTGCACCGGTTCGATGATGATCGCGGCGACGCGCGACGGCTCGACCTCAGCGCGAAAGATTTGTTCGATGCTCGCGAGGCTCTGCTCGATCGACACGCCGCGATACGCATCGGGAAACGCAGCGTGGAAAACGTCGCCAGGAAACGGACCGAAGCCGACTTTGTAGGGATTAATTTTGCCGGTCAGCGCGAGCGCCATCATCGTGCGGCCGTGAAATCCGCCGGCGAAAGAAATAATCGCCGGACGGCCGGTCGCCGCGCGCGCGATTTTCACCGCATTCTCGATCGCCTCGGCGCCGGTCGAAAGAATGATCGTCTTCTTCGGCGCGGAGCCCGGCGCCAGACGATTCAGCCGCTCGGCGAGCCGCACATAAACTTCGTACGGCACTACTTGAAAAGCAGTATGCGTGAACGCCTCGAGTTGTGCGCGCACCGCAGCCATCACGCGCGGGTGGCGATGCCCGATGTTCTGCACCGCGATGCCACCGGCGAAATCGATATAGCGGCGGCCCTCGACGTCCCACACTTCCGCGTTTTCGGCGCGCGCAGCGAACAGCGGCGTCGCGATCGAGATTCCGCGCGGCACCGCGGCCGACAATCGCTCGGCTAGTTGATGATTGGAAGCCATGCTCGCTAAGTCGCCGATTCGAGCATCAAAAGCAACCGCAAATGGAAGCCGACGGAATACGCAAGAGGCGAACCTTCGATGCGCCCTCATCGTACGACGACAGATTGTCGGATAATGCTCCAGATAGATTGATGTGAAATGAACAAATAGGGCGATAATTTTCGGCCTCAAGCACAAATTAACCGTCAGAAAGTTTCTAAGGCGCACGTAAGATGACCGACTGTGTCGATGCTATGTCGAATCTGTCAGTCGCAGTCTCTTGCTGCTTTTTGTTATCCACGCTTGGCTTAATGTCCGAATCGGCGTATATTCCGACGCTCATTCGGTAGATGCGGGTAACCCGGCCCGGATCGCATCTGCCGAAGTTGGCAGGCGGGGGCGGTAGTTGGTTCGATGGGGGTATAGGCACCAACTGTTCCGGGCGTGGGGGGCTTAATGAGTGCAGGTTTCCAGATCGGAGCGGATCCGGAACACATCACCTATCCCCGCCGCGATGAGTTCCTAACCGGCCTGGATTGGACGATCGAACGCGCGCGCCGCTCGCTGCTCGCGCTGCAACATCCCGAGGGCTACTGGAACGCGCCCCTTGAGGCACCCGCCCAGATGAACGCCGAGTTCATCATCTTTAATCATTTCATGGGTAGCGTCGATCGCGAGCTTGAAGCGCGCATCGCGAAATACCTGCTCGACAGCCAGCAGCCCGACGGAAGCTGGAATCTGTTCCCCGGCGGCGAAGGATACGCTTCCTATACTATCGAGGCGTATGCCGCATTGAAGCTGGCCGGCATGAGCGCCGACGCCGAGCCGATGGTGCGCACGCGCCGGTGGATTAAGGCGAATGGCGGTATCACGCGCGCGGGTACCCTGTCGCGGTTCTATCTCGCTTCGATCGGGCTGCTGCCATGGACATCGACCGCGGCATGTCCGGTCGAGCTGATGCTTCTGCCGAACTGGTTCCCGTTCAACATTTATGAGCTCGGGTCGTGGGCGCGCGGAACTTTCGTCGCGCTCGCGCTGCTGCAGGCGATACGACCGGTACGCAAGGTTGCAGACGAGAATGTCATCGCCGAGCTATATGATAAGGCGCCCGAGCGCACGGTTTTCAAACAACCGCGCGGCGCGACCACCTTCTCGCTCCGCAGCATCTTAAATCAGGTCGATCGCGTGCTGCGCCTGTACGGACGGCATCCGTCGAAGCGGGTGCGCGCGAAGGCGAATCGCGCCGCCGAGGATTGGCTGGTCAAGCATCAGGAGGCCAATGGCAGCTTCGGTGGTATCGAGCCGTGTTACCTGTTGAGCGCGATGGCGCTGAGCGCGGCCGGTTATCGCAATCAGCATCCGGTAATGCGCAAAGCGCTGGAGGCCTCACGCGAGTTGATTTGGGAGATGGGCGACAAGGCATTGTACATGCCTTGTGTCTCGCCCAACTGGAACACGGCGCTGGCATGTAAGGCGCTGCTCGCGTCGGGAATGCGCGCCGAGCATCCGGCACTCGTGGCGTCAACGCAATGGTTCATCGATCGTCAGGTCTTCGTGCCCGGCGACTGGTCCATCAAACGTCCGAACCTGAAACCGGGTGGATGGCCCTTCGAGTTCTTTAACAACGCGTATCCCGATGTCGATGATTCCGCGGTTATCGTCGCGGTGCTGACGGAGATGGGACGGCGCGACGATGCGGCGAAGGCTCATGCGATCGCGGCCGGCGCCAATTGGGTTAACGGGATGCAATCGAAGGACGGCGGCTTCGCAGCCTTCGATACCGACACCAACCATCAATGGCTCAACCAACTTCCGCTTGCCGATGTCGAGGCGGTCACCGATCCGTCGTGTCCCGACCTGACCGGCCGCGTGCTCGAGATGCTGGGCGCGCTGCATCATACGAAGGAGCATCCGGTGGCGCGGCGCGCGATCGAATGGCTTCAGCGCAATCAGTCGCCGGAGGGTTCATGGTGGGGGCGATGGGGGGTTAATCATATATATGGCACCTTCTCCGCGCTGCTCGGGCTGCGCGCGATCGGCGTCGACCTTCGCGAGCCGTGGATTCGGCGCGCGGTCGGCTGGCTGAAGTCGAAGCAGAACGCCGAGGGCGGATGGGGCGAGAGCTGCCAGAGCGACAAGGACCCGAGTTGGCGCGGTCGCGGAACCAGCACTGCCTCGCAGACGGCGTGGGCGCTGATCGGTCTGCTCGCCGGTGAGGACGCCATTAGCGAGAACGTCCGGCGCGGCATCCGATGGCTGCTGGAGCGGCAGAATGCCGCGGGCTCGTGGGACGAGAAGGAGTTCACCGGTAACGGATTCCCGAATCACTTCTATATGCGTTACTACCTCTATCCGCATTACTTCCCGTTGCTGGCGCTGGCGAACTACCGTGCGCGGCTGCAACAGCTGAATGACGACCAGACGCCGACGGTATCGCTCAAGAGTAGCGAATTAGTCCGGATGCGAAAGGCCGCCGCGGCTCGCTAGTCGGAAAAGCTGTCTTGCGCGCCGGAAGACCTGAATTCGGCGCGGCTCGCACACGTCTATCAACAACAATGTAGGGAAAACCTTCTAGCAGGCTGGTGTCGTTCCCTACAATCTGTTAAATGCTGAAACCAGTTCCCGATCATCCGGTGGGAACATAGTGGGGGAATAAGTTTTGAGGAGGCGGGGTTTATGTTCGGGGTAATGCTTTCCCGATATGAGATTGCGGCCGACCGCGACGAGGATGTCCTTCTGCATGCGCTGTCATCGGCGATGCGCGCGCGGGGGTTCACCCTGCTCGGAATCGTAGCGCTGCACGAGGAAGAGGGTTCGCTGGTCACCTTCGGAGATCCGCAGACCACTCAGAGCGTGGAGTTCGCGGGCTTCCTGCGATGCCTAGCCGACCAGATCGAGCTCAACCAGGACGAGGGCTCCGACGCATTCGCCGCATCGGCGTAGCCGTTCTCACCGCATCACTTTTCCAGATGCGATGACGCATCGAAGCTGACCGGGGTGAACCGCGCCAGGCCGTTGCGCCTGTCAATGGCGCGGCGCAGCGCCGGCGTAAGGTCGGCCTCCTGCTCTTCAGCGGCGACCGCATTGGCATGGCTCACTGCGGCATCCACGATCTGCTGCTTGAGCTTGTCCGAGACGGGAATCCGCAGCACCAGTTCGCGGCTGACCTCGTCTTCGGCGCGCGCGAGAGTGATGTCGCGGAAGTCGAGCAGCGTCATCGCGGAATTGATCAGGATATCCTCCGGACTGAAGGCCGGGCTGAGGTCGACGCTGTAGCGGCTACCGGTTTCACGCATCAGCGTTTCGCCATCGCGCGTCGATATCATCCAGGTGCTGACGCCAACATTGAATGCCGAGACGATGCCGAAGTAGTAGCCTTCGTAATTGTTCACCTGCCCATACACCAGCGCGTCGGCGCCCAGCAGCTTGCCCAGCTCGATCGGGCTGGCCGCGCGGAGCTTGGTCATATTGTCGATGCCGCGCGATTTCAGCACCGCATCGACCGCGATAGGATTGACGACGGTGAACTCGCGCTGGGCAAGGTATCCGGTCACTGCGCGGCGCAGGCGCTGCGCATCGGTCCACGCCCATTGCTCCTGCGCGTCATGATGGCGGAACGTGATGGGAACCTTGTTGACGGTGAAATTTCCGCTACCCTCATCGCAAAACGGCATCACCGCGATAATGGACGGCGGACGCCGATCGTAATCGCTCGCCATCTCGACGTTGAGCTTGCCGGGGTCGGCCTCGATGAGGCGATCGATCACGTTCTTGCGGCCGTGAGTGTCGGTCTCGAGTTCAGCCTGATAGAAGGGCCGCTGCTCGCGCGCGTCCTGATCCTGCGAAGCGCATCCATTGACCATGAACAGAGACGTGAGGAGAAGCGCGCCCGCGACCACAAGCTTAACCGGGGACAAATCACGGTTCATGCGATCAAAGCAACCGATGTGCCATTTTGATGATGTTCTGAAACATGCGAAAGCTCATCCCCACCAGCGCTTTCGAGGTGCGTCCGCGATTGGTGTGCGCGTCGTCATCGATCTGTTGCAATTTCGACCAAGCACGAGGCACATAGTGCCTGATCCGATGCAGCATAAGCGCGGCACGTAAGGAGAGCGAAACGTGAACCCCATCACCAGCAAATGGCCCTTCAAAAAAGGTCTCCAGGATCTCGGCAACGGATGCTACGCGTATCTTCAGCCCGATGGCTCATGGGGATGGAGCAACGCCGGTCTGGTAACCGACAGCGGCCAGTCGCTATTGGTCGATACGTTGTTCGACCTGAAGCTAACCCGCCAGATGCTCGATGAGATGCATCGCGCGGAACCGCGTTCGACGGCGAAAATCGGCACCTTGGTCAACACCCATTCCAATGGCGATCACTGCTTCGGCAACGAGCTGGTCGAGGGCGCGGAGATCATCGCATCGAAAGCGTGCGATGCCGAAATGCGCCATGACGGCGGCGCGAAGGGTCTCGCACAGATGAAGGCCAACGCCGCGACGATGGGAGAGACCGGCGCATACTTCGCGCGCATCTTCGGGCCGTTCGACTTCGAGGGCATCAACATGCCGATGCCGACCACCACTTTCGAGGGGACACTTGAGCGCCGCGTCGGCAACAAGACCGTGCGCCTCATCGAGGTCGGCCCCGCGCATACCCGCGGCGACGTGCTGGCCTACGTCCCCGCCGATCGCGTCATCTTCACCGGCGACATCCTGTTCATCAACGGACATCCGATCATCTGGGCGGGCCCGATCGGCAACTGGATCAAAGCCTGCCAACTGATGCTGGACCTCGACGTCGAAACCGTCGTGCCCGGCCACGGTCCAATCACCGACAAGAAAGGCGTCGCCGCGATGAAGGGGTACTTCGAATACATCGAGGCGCAGACGCGCAAGCGCTACGACGCGGGTATGTCGGTCAGCGAAGCGGCGAATGACATCTCGCTCGCGGATTACTCGTCGTGGGGCGATGCCGAACGCATCGTGATCAACGTCGCGAGTCTGTATCGGGAATTCTCTGGCGGCAAGATGACGTCCAACATCAACGAGCTGTTCGGCTTGATGGCGCAACTCGATAAGAATCGCCGCCGCTAGGTCGGGCGGATCGTGAGGACGGGGCGGGTCGATTCGCGCACCACCTGCTCCGCGACACTGCCGAGCTTCTCGTATTTCTCGCCGGTGCGGCCGTGCGTGGCCATCACCACGAGATCGACGTCGAGGTCTTTCTGCG
>DATGKG010000256.1:0-3453 GCA_035294805.1 Binataceae bacterium (SeqCode)
CGTCAGCATACTGGTCAGCGTCGAGATGGATGTGGCTATCGATCATCGTTGTCGCGCGGAAACGGCAACTGTCCATATAACACATGCGCGCGTTGGTGTATCCGATGCATGAGCTGCGCGCGATGTGGCGCAACACGCGCATGATCGTGCTATGCGCGATTTCCGCGGCGCTTTATGCCGCCATCCTGGTGCCATTCAAAGTGGTTCCGTTGATTCCCGGCGTGACCGAACTGCGCCCCGCCAACGCGATCCCTGTGGTGTGTTCGTTTCTATTTGGCCCCGCTGGCGCATGGGGTTCCGCGATCGGCAACATGATCGGAGATTTCTTCGGCGGCGTGTCGCCGGGTGATTCCTTCGGATTCATCGGCAACCTCGCGTACGGCTACATTCCGTACAAGCTGTGGAGTGTCATTGCGCCACGCCATAGCCCAGTGGAAGGAAGCTGGACTGCACGCGGCGCCTATGTGTTCTGTTGCCTCGTCGCCAGCGTGCTATGTGCCGACTTCATCGGCTTCGGTGACAACGTGCTCGCGATCCGATTGTTCTACTTGCTGGGCAACGTCGTCATCCTCAACAACATGGTTTCCGCGCTGGTGTTGTCGCCGTTTATTTTGCGCGCCGTCTATCCGCGCGTGCAGCGGGGCAGGGTGCTCTACAAAGATGTGATGCCCGAGCTCAAGAATGCGCCGCGCTCGCAGAGCCTTGCAGGCCTCGCGATGCTGCTCATCGGCACCGCCGGCGCGTGGCTCAGCGGCAACGCGATTTCGCTCGGCTACTGGGCGCCGCGCTTTCTTCCCCCGTCGATGGTGGTTGTCCCGTATGACAAAGCGATCGCGCTCATAACCGGTCCGTTCCTGTTCGTCGCGATCGTCGGCCTGGTGCTGCTATGACGACTGAATCATCGGCAGTCGCCGCTCCGCTTTCGCGCGCCGTGGCGGAAATTGCTGTGCGCGTGGAAGATATGACGTTCACGTACGCGGGCAATTCCGCGCCGTCGCTGCGCAATGTCAATCTGACTCAGTGCACCGGCGAGATGATCGGAATCATGGGGGCGTCGGGCGCGGGCAAATCGACGCTCGCGAAGGTGCTCAACAAAATCGTCCCGGAACTCGAGGGCGGCGATCTTGGCGGTGTCGTGATGCTCAATGGTAAATCGATCGCCGATTGGCGCGTATGCGATCTCGCGAGCGACATTGGCATGGTCTTCCAGGATTTCGAGTCGCAACTCTTTTCGACCACCGTTGCCCATGAAGTCGCCTTTGCGATGGAGCGCGTCGGAATGCCGCGCGAGCAAATCAACGCGCGCCTCGGTCCTGCGCTTGAGGCGGTCGGTCTGCGCGGATTCGAGGATCGTGATCCCACGACGCTATCCGGCGGGCAGAAGCAGCGCCTCGCGATCGCGTCGGTGCTCGCGCTACGCCCGCGCGTGGTGGTCCTCGATGAGCCGACCACCGATCTCGATCCCGAAGGACGCGCGGAAGTGTTCGCACTGATTCGCCAACTGCGCGAGGAGGGCATCAGTCTCATCGTCATTGAGCACGAAGCGGAAGAGCTTCGCCAATGCGATCGCGTCGTCATCCTGCGCGAGGGCACGATCATCGCGGAGGGCACACCGGCGACGGTGATGCCGCGGATCGAGATGCTTGAAGAGTGCGGCATCAATGCGCCGGACCTCGACCGTGTCGCGCACCTCCTCGGCCTCGAGCATCATCCGACAAGCATTGAGGATGCGGAAGCGTATATCGGAAAAATGCTGCCGCATCTGTCGCATGGCATCGTTCTGGAAGGCGATAGTCGCGCAGTTGTCGAATCTAAAGCGATACTTGAGGTCAACTCGCTACGCTTCGCCTATCCAGACAGCCCACAGGTCCTCAATGAAATCTCGCTGACGATTCGCGCCGGCGAATTCATCGCCATCGTCGGCCAGAATGGCTCGGGCAAGACCACCCTCGCCAAAATGGCGGTGGGTCTGCTCGCGCCCGATTCAGGAACGATCCTGCTCGAAGGGCGTGACCGGACTACGCTGCGGCCGGCGGAGACCGCGCGCGAGATCGGATACGTCTTTCAGAATCCCGATCATCAAATTTTCGCCGACACCGTCGAAGCTGAGGTGATGTTCGGGCCGCGCAACTTCGGCCTCGATGAGAGTGAGGTCGAGGCGCGATGCAGTGAGGTGCTGCATGCGGTCGGCCTTGAGAATGAGCGCGCAACCGATCCGTTCCTGCTCGGCAAGGGGCAGCGTCAGCGGCTCGCCGTCGCGAGTGTGCTCGCGTTGCGCCCGCGGTTGCTGATTCTCGACGAGCCTACAACCGGACTCGACTATCGCGAGCAGCGCAAGATGATGAAACTGGTGAGCGACTTGAATGCCGCCGGCGTCGCGATTGTCATGATTACGCATACGCCGTGGCTGGTCGCGGAGTATGCGCGGCGCGTCATCCTCATGCGCGCGGGACGCAAATTGTTCGATGGTCCGGTGCGCGAGTTCTTCGTCCAGGACGAGCTGCTGCGATCGTCGTCGTTCAAGCCGCCGGAAGTCACCGCGTTAAGCCGCCGGTTCGGCACGCTCGCGCTCAGCGCGAACGAACTGGCCAGATGGCTCCAGGAGGGCGCGCGATGAAGACGTCGCTCTACATCGATAGCGGCTCGGTGGTGCATCGGCTGCATCCGACGCTGAAGATTTTCGCCCTGTTCGCGGCATTCTGGTCGGTTTACTGGATCGACAATCCATTTGTGCTGGTGCCGCTGATGGCGGCCGAGATCGCCGTGGCGCTGGCGATCGGCGCGGGCGAGAATCTCTATCGTTTCCGATGGTTTTTCGTACTGATTGTTTTGCCGACGATGATTACCTGGATGATCTCTTTTCGCCGCGGCACGCCGCTCGTCAATCTTTGGATTATCCATCCAAGCGCGGAGTCCATTCTGTTCGGACTCGGCAAGGGACTGAAGGTCGCGGCGCTGGTGCTCGCGTCGGTGCTGTTTCTTTCCAGCACCAAGGTCGAGGAGCTATCGGTCGGGCTGTCGCGCCTCGGATTCCCGTATCGATTCGGCTTCACGATCACGCTGGCGTTTCGGCTCGTGCCACTCTTCATCGATTCGGCACTCACGGTGGTCGATGCGCAGCGGCTGCGCGGCTATGACTTCGATGCCGGCGGTCCGATGGAGCGCGTTCGCCGCTACGTACCGGTCATCATTCCGGTGTTCATGGGCGCGCTGCGCAAGGCCAACAACATGGCGATGGCGCTGGAGGCGCGCGGATTTGGGCGCAGCAACCCGCCGACCAGCTTCATCGAATATCGGATGACCACGCGCGACGCAGGCGCACTGGCCGTGTTGCTGGGCGTCGGCGCGCTCGCTTTCATGTTGTACTGGACGGGCTATGGCGAGATTCCGGGCGCCGCGATTCACAGTTGAGCGGCGGCCTTTCGCGGGCTTGGCGGCGCATGCTAACTTCAA
>DATGKG010000257.1:0-7004 GCA_035294805.1 Binataceae bacterium (SeqCode)
ATGGCACGCCCTCGACGCAGGAGACGCGCGTGCAACCAATTGAGTTGCCCGGGGTGGAGCTGAGCGAAGCATTCCGCACGCGATCGTTCTGGCTAATCGGCGTCGCGGAATTTTTCTATGCCTGCGCGATCGCCGGCATCCTGGTGCATCTGGTGGTCTATCTGATTGGCTCGGGCTATTCCGCCGGCCTTTCCGCCAGCAGCCTCAGCATGGTTTACCTGATGTCCACCTTCGGCAAACTTGCGATGGGACCGTCGGCGGATCGTATGAGTCCGCGGCTGGTTCTTGCGATGGTTTTTGCGGGGGCAGCACTCGGCACGCTGTTGCTGCTCAAGGCGACAATCGGGCTGATGCTCGCGGGATCGATCATCCTGGTCGGAATCGCCGCGGGCACTCCGCTGGTGCTGCTGCCGCTGCTGTTCATCCAATCATTGGGAATGAAACGGCTCGGCTCGCTGCAAGGCGTCGCCGGAATTTTCTCGACCATCGGCGCGGCGATTGGACCGGTAATGGCGGGACGGATCTTCGACCTCAGCGCCAGCTATGCGATCGCATTCAGTGTGTTCGCCGCGATGTGGATGGGCGCCGCGCTCGCGATCTACGCATGCCTTCCGCTGGAACAGGAGCTGACCCGCCTGCATTCGCGCGCGGCCCGCAAGCACGGCCTCGCGCTCGCGCCGCATGCCTGATGCCAACACTTAGATGCTAGCCGCGTGTCGTGGAACGGTAGGGGCCGTCCTTGCGAGGGCCCGTGGAATCTTCGTTGGCTTTGGTCCTTTCAGCGGATGCGCGGACCGCTTGGCGGATCAGGATTTTAGGGGGCGTCACAAGGACGCCCCCTACCGATTCGAGACACCGCGGGGATGTTTCGATGCGTTCATGCGATCCGTGACGAGTCTTGGCGAAATCGATGAATGAGCGGAGTCTTGTTCGCTACTTCCCCTTCCAGTTCGGAGGACGTTTTTCCGCAAACGCGAGCGCGCCCTCGCGCGCGTCGTCGGTGCCGACCAGCCATCGATAGCCCTCGCGCTCGAGCTTCAATGCTTCGGTGAGCGGACGATCCAGCCCCTCCAGCGCGACCTGCTTGATGCGCTGGACGGCGAGCGGCGCGCTCTTGCAGATTTCCGTTGCGATACTTTCGCACTTGGTCATGAGCTGATTCATCGGCACGACGTGGTCGACGAGGCCCAGCCGCAGCGCCTCGTCTGCATTGATCCGATTTCCGGTGTAGAGCATTTCCAAAGCGCGTCCGAGCGGAATCAGGCGCGGAAGACGCTGCGTACCGCCTCCGCCGGGGAGCCATCCGAGGCGCACCTCACCGAGCCCGAATTGCGCGTGCTCGGCGGCCACCCGGATATCGCATGCGAGCGCCTGCTCGAGTCCGCCTCCATTCGCATGGCCATTGATCGCCGCGATGATGGGCTTGTGCAGCTCGAGCATGATCGGGAACGGCGATTTCGCGGGGTCGGCGCCGCGCGCTTCGACATAATTGGATTTCACGTCGCTACCTGCGCTGAACGCGCGCTCGCCGACACCGGTCAGGATGGCGACGCGCAAGTCGGCGTCATCACGATATTCGGTCCAGATGTCGGCCAGGCGCCCATAGGTCTCGAAATCGCAGGCATTGAGGCGCTCGGGCCGGTTGATGGTGACATAGGCGATGTGGTTGCGCTTTTCGAATAGCACTTTCATGGGGCGAAAAACCTCCGATGCTGGATCGTTCCTATCGCGTAGCATCCTGCGCGACAAATGGAAGTTTGGTATGATGAGGAAGCGGCGCCTCTGGGGGGCGCCGTGGTCGTTTCGGAGGAAGAGACGCATCGGGTGAAACTACATAAACGAACCCAACGAGGCATCGAGACCCTTCGCTTCGCTCAGGGCGACGGCTCGGACACGCCTCGCGGTCGATTACATAAACGAACCCACCGTCGGAATGCGGATGACCTCGAAAAATGCAAAAACAAACCCATTATCATGAGCAAATATGCGGGTTTTTCGATGGGCAGGTGGCGTTCACGGCACCCTCGCTTGCTCGTCACAATGCTTGTTTCTCAGACATCACAAGCATCGCGCCGGCCCGCCTCCCCCACAGAAAAATGTGGGAGAGGAAGCATGCAGAAAAGCGAAAAAACAAACCCAATGCGAATGTCCTCATCAAATGCCACATAACATTACGTCAAGCCATTATACGGTCGTACTAGCTTTCGCATTCGCCCCCGAGCGGGGCTTTTCGATTACGCCCGAAGTAGGCTATCTAAGTATCGAACATCGCATTGATAGTTTGATTGGGAGGATATTCTCCGTTGCACGAAATTAACTATGAAGTCCCGAGCACCGTCGCCCAGGCGGTGACGATGCTCAAACGCCACGGCGAGAAAGCGCGCCCGTTGGTCGGAGGCACCGACTTGCTCATCCAGTTGCGCGCCGGTGTGCGGCGGCCCGAATACATCGTTGACCTTAAGCACATCAAGGAGCTGCGCCAGATTAAGTTCGATGCGAAGAAGGGTGTGCGGCTGGGCGCCGCCGTCCCCTGCATCGAGGTCCATGAGAGCGAGGTGATGCGCAAAAACTACCCCGGTCTGACCGAGGCCGCGCATCTGATCGGATCGCTGCAGATTCAGAATCGCGCCTCGGTGGGCGGCAACCTATGCAATGGCTCGCCGGCCGCCGATACGACCCCCGCGCTCATCGCGCTCGGCGCCAAGGCGCGTATCGCGGGCGGTAAAGCCGTGCGCGAGGTCGCGGTCGAGGACTTTGTCACCTCGCCCGGTCGCACGGTGCTGAAGCCGAATGAGATCCTGGTCGAGTTCGTGATTCCCGCGCCGAAGCCGCATTCGTCCGACGCGTACCTGCGCTTTATCCCGCGCAACGAGATGGATATCGCGGTGGTTGGAGTCGGCACCTCGCTTACCCTCGACGGCGATGTGGTCAAAGCCGCGCGCATCGCGCTCGGTGCCGTCGGCCCGACCCCGATTTTCGCGAAGAAGGCGGGCGACTCGCTCATCGGCAAGACGCTCGACAATGCCGCCATCGAAACGGCCGCGCAGCTCGCGATGGAAGCCGCCACGCCCATCGACGACATGCGTGGGACGGCCGAGTTCCGCAAGCATGTGACGGGCGTGCTGACCCGCCGCACCATACAAATCGCCGCCGAACGCGCGCGTAACAAATAGTAGGATATTTATACAAATGGCTCAGAAGGCAAAGAGCAACGGCAAAGTTAACGGTCACCACGCTCACCACGCCCACAAGACCCGGGTGGAAGCCACTATCAATGGCGAGATGGTCGAATTCCTCTGCGAGCCCCGCCAGTCGATGCTCGAGGTGCTGCGCGACGTGCTCGAATTGACCGGCAGCAAGGAAGGATGCCTCACCGGCGACTGCGGCGCATGCAGCGTCATCATCGACGGGCGCACGGTCTGCTCCTGCCTGATGTTCGGGGTCGAGGCCGCGGGCAAGAACATCACCACGGTCGAGGGACTCGCCGACGGCGCCAAGCTGCATCCGCTGCAGCAGAAGTTCCTTGAGGATGCGAGCCTGCAGTGCGGCATCTGCACGCCGGGATTTCTGATGTCCGCGAAGGCGCTGCTCGATCGCAATCCCAATCCGACCGAGGCCGAGATCCGCTACGCGCTGGCGGGCAATCTCTGCCGATGCACCGGCTACGACAAAATCGTGCATGCGGTGCTCGACGCCGCTAAAGCGATGCAGGCGGGCGGATAATCGCGGAAGGATGATCCGGAGAGAATTTCGCTCTAGAATGATCGCGCGAAAGTGATTTTCATACATCGAGTTTAAGGCTTTCCCAAAGCAGGGAGATTCAGCATGTCAGAATCAAAGAACGGACATTACAAGGTCATCGGAACGCGGCCGATTCGTCATGATGGCGTAGACAAGGTGACGGGACGCGCGAAGTACGGCGCCGACTATGCCTTCCCGGGTATGCTGTTTGGCAAGGTGCTGCGCAGCCCGCACGCCCACGCCATCATCAAGTCGATCAACGTCGAGAAGGCGCTGAAGATGCCGGGCGTCAAGGCGATCGTCACCTCGGCCGATCTTCCCGAGGCGGAAGATTCGACCCAGCAGGTCGGCGAGGCCGCGATGAATCCGCGCTACCTGTCGATGAACATCCTCGCGCATCAGAAGGCCCTCTATGATGGCCATGCGATCGCGGCGGTGGCTGCGACCAGTCCTCACATCGCGGAAGAAGCGCTGCGCCTGATTGAAGTGGACTATGAAGTCCTGCCGCCGGTGATGACGGTCGACGACGCGATGAAGAAAAACGCGCCGATCCTGTTGCCGAACCTGCGCAATAAAGAGGAAGGCGACAATCCCACCAACGTCGCGAACCATCTGCAGTTCAAGCGCGGCGATACCAAGGCTGGGCTGGCGGCTGCCGATTTCGTCGTCGAGCGCGAGTTCCACACCGCGATGGTCCATCAAGGATACATCGAGCCGCACAACGCGGTCGGCATCTACAACTCTGACGGTCAGGGCACCATCTACTGCTCGACCCAGGGCGCCTTCGACGTCCGCTCGATGTGCGCGCAGGTGCTGGGCATTTCGGTCGGCAAGATCAAAGTCGTTCCGGCCGAGATCGGCGGCGGCTTCGGCGGCAAGACTACCATTTATCTCGAGCCGCTATCGCTGATGCTGGCGAAGAAGACCGGGCATCCGGTGAAGCTGGTGATGACGCGTGGCGAAGTGCTGCGCGCGACCGGTCCGACCTCTGGCTCGAAGATCAAAATCAAAATGGGATGCACACGCGACGGAAAAATCACCGGCGCGGAAGTCTGGATGGCCTACGAGGCGGGTGCGTTCCCGGGCTCTCCGGTGGGCGCCGGCGCGATGTGCCTGCTCGCGCCCTACAACATCGACAATTTCCAAATCGACGGCTATGACGTGGTCGTCAATCGGCCCAAGACCGCCGCGTACCGCGCGCCCGGCGCGACCAACGCGGCGATGGCGTCGGAAACCGTGATCGACGAGCTGGCGGAAAAATGCGGAATGGATCCGATCGATTTCCGCATCGCCAACGCTGCCAAGGAAGGTACTGCTCAGATTGTGGGACCTCCCTACAAACGGATTGGCTTCATCGAAACGGTCGAGGCGATCAAAAACAGCCCGCACTATAAGAGCGCGCTGACGGGGAAGAATCGCGGACGCGGCGTCGCGGCGGGATTCTGGTTCAACGCCGGCATGCAATCGTCGGCGACGGTGAACATCCAGACCGACGGCACCGCGAGCGTCATCACCGGCTCGACCGATATCGGCGGTTCGCGCGCCGCGATGGCGATGATCACCGCCGAAGTCCTCGGCATGGATGTGACCGATGTGCGTCCGACCGTCGCGGACACCGACTCGACCGGGCATACCGATGTGACCGGCGGCAGCCGCACCACCTTCGCCACCGGCATGGCGGTTTACAACGCCGCGCAGGACGCGCTGCGCCAGCTCAAGGAGCGCGCCGCGAAGACCTGGGAGAAGAAGCCCGAGGACGTGAAGTTCGAAGACGGCAAGTTTTCGGCCGAAGGCGAAGGTATCAAGCCGATGACCGTGAAACAGCTCGCGAGCCGCCTCGCGCGAACCGGCGGACCGATCACCGGACGTGCGCAAGTCAGCACCGGGGGTATCGGCGTGGGGCCTGCGTTCGCGGCGACGCTGGTCGATGTCGAAGTCGATCCCGATACCGGCAAGGTGCAAATTCTGCGCGCCACCGTCGCGCAGGATGCCGGCACGGCGATTCATCCGAGTTATGTCGAAGGACAGATGCAGGGCGGCACATCGCAGGGCCTCGGATGGGCGCTCAACGAAGAGTACTTCTACGATTCGAAGGGCACCCTGAAAAATATCGGACTGCTCGACTATCGGATGCCGACCTGTCTCGACCTGCCGATGATCGAGACCGCGATCGTTGAAATTCCCAACCCGATACATCCGCTGGGTGTGCGCGGAGTGGGCGAGGTCTCGATCGTACCGCCTCCCGCGGCGGTCGCCAATGCCATCTACAAAGCGACAGGTGTACGGATGACGGAACTGCCGATGTCGCCGCCGCGCGTGCTCAAGGCGATCCTCGAGCATCGCCGCGTGCACGACCTCCAGGCTGCTGCGGCCGACTGAGTTGATTCGCTAGAATAGAGGCCGATCGTTAAATCGATCGGCCTCTTCATTTTATGGCTACCGCTGTCATTCCATCATTGATGCGCAAGCTTACTGGCGGACACGATCGCGTCACGGTGTCCGGCAGGAATCTGCGCGAGGCGATCGCGGACCTCGATCGGCAGTATCCCGGCATCGCGAATCAGTTAACGGAAGATGGCGACATCAAGGCATCGATCGCGGTGTCGATCGATGGCGAGGTCGGAACCAACGGTGTGCTGGATACGATTCGAGAGAGTAGCGAGATCCACTTCCTGCCACAGATCAGCGGCGGAAATTGAGTGAAACCAGGTGAAGTTGTCAGAAGTGGTCTAATGTGGTCACGCAGCTAAACTACATACAGCGCGACGAAGCCGAGCTTAACTAATCAAGCATCCATCTGAATCAATGCGAATCTTTCTGCCATTGCAAGCAGTTTAAAGTTCAGTACAATACGGGACGCTGGCCGGGGTTTGCCCCCCTTTTCCCGGTTGGCTTTGGGCCGGGCGGAGCAATCTGCCCGGCCTGAGTTTATTTGCGATAACCGGAAGTCAATCGCCGTCAGCGCCGGATTACGAGTACCGCGCAGCTCGCGTGGCGAAGCACTTTCTCGGTGGTGCCGCCGATCAGCGAGCCGTCGGCGCCGGTGCGGCCGTGCGTCGACATCACGATCAGATCGATGCCGTTTTCGCGCGCATAGTCGCCGACTTTGAGGGCGGGCGATCCGACGATGATGGCGGTGATAACTTTCTTCGAATTCTCCAAGTCGTCCTTCTTGATCCGAAGCAGTTCTTCCTCCGCCTGCTCGATCATCGCCGCCTCGCGCGCGATCTCGCGTCCGCCCACCGGCATCGCTTCGATGCCGA
>DATGKG010000258.1:0-3036 GCA_035294805.1 Binataceae bacterium (SeqCode)
GAATCCTGGCTACGCGGTCGCCGGGAAACATCAGACGAATGTCGGCCATATCGTCCAGACCGTCCTGATGCGAGAGCGCGGCCGAAACCGTTTGCGGCGCGTCGCCCATCAGCCATTGCGCGAGATAGAACGCATGCCATCCGTGATCGATCAGGATGCCGCCGCCAGAGGCGGTCTCCGAGCGCCATTTACCCGCGCCGCCAGCCGGTTCCGTGCGCATCCTATCGATACTGAGAAAGCGCGACGTGCCGAGGCGTCCCGAGGCGAGCGCATCGCGCATAACCGCGAGCGCCGGAGCATGCTTCCAGTTGTGTACGCACATCAAAATGCGCGCGCGCTCGGCGGCGAGCTTCGTCAGCGCGTCGAACTCCGCGAGGTCGAGGCACAGCGGCTTTTCGCATAGCACATGCGCGCCGGACTCGAGCGCCGTGCGGATGGCATTGGCGTGGAGCGCGGGCGGACTGGCTATGTCGACAAAGTCGGGCGACTCGCCATCGAGCATCAGGCCGAGGTCGTCGTAGATGCGCGCGCCCTTGAGCATCCGCATCGCGACTTCGCGCCGCGCGGCGATTGGCTCATGAATCGCGACGATGCCGACACCTTCGCGCGTGAGCCATCCGGGCAAATGACCGCGCGCGGCGACTTCGCCGAAACCGGAAATCGCGCCGCGCAGTTTCACATCCAGGTGCGCGCGAGGTCTTCCAGCTCGCGTGCGTAGTTATCTGGCGCGCAGGCAGGGAACAACACCACGCGATGCACCCCGGCGCGCTCGTACTCGCGCACCGCGAGGTGCGCATCGGAGCCAGGGACGGGAGAGAACATCGTGATGTCTATCTTGTGGAAGTTGCGTCCGGCCTCATCGCACTTCTTCTGCAGCTTCGTGAGCTCGGGCTTGAGCTGCTCCGCAGTCATCATGATGGGCGCCCATCCGTCGCCGATCGCGACCGTATCGGCAATCGCTCGATCGTTGGGACGTCCGATACCGCCCGCGCCGATGATGATTGGCGGATACGGCTTCTGCGCGGGCTTGGGATAGCTCTTCACCGGCGGGAACTTGACAAACTCACCCTCGTAGCTCGGCTCGGGCTTGGTCCACAGCTCCTTCATCGCGCGGATGTAATCGCGCGTCATCGGCCAGCGCTGCTTGAATTGCACACCCATGATTTCGGTTTCATCCCGCAGCCATCCGGCGCCGATGCCAAACAGAAAACGGCCGCCGGAAAAGTGATCGACGGTCGCGACTTCCTTCGCGCATACGATGGGATCGCGCTCGGGCACGAGGCAGATGCCGGTGCCGAGCATGATCTTGCTGGTGACGGCGCTCGCAATCCCGAGACCTACGAACGGATCGATGATGTGCGAATAAGGCTCGGGAATTTTACCGTCGCGGCCACCGGGATAGGGAGTCTTATGGGTGACGGGGATTATCGCATGCTCGGGGAGCCAGAAAGATTCGAAGCCGAGCTCTTCGCATTTTCGCGCAACTGCCTCGGGGCGCGCGCTGGATTCGCTGATGAACGCGAGTACACCGAATTTCATAAAGCCTCCGTCGATGTGGATGTCGAGGAAATTCTTTATCTAGCGCGGATGTCGATGAAACGGAAAGCCGATGCTAGTAGTCACATCGCGCGAGGTTACTTCCAGCCGAAGAAATCTTTTGCGTAGACAAAGCGTCCGACCCCGCCCGCTCTGCACGCCTGCTCGTCGACGAGCTGATCGCCTACGCCGGTCGAGCTTTTCAGATCGACGCCGAAGGTCTCCGCGAGCTCGACGATCATGCCGGCTTTCGGCTTGCGGCACTGGCAATGGTCGTCATCATCATGTGGGCACACCAGCCATCCGCTGACGATGTCGCCTAGCTGATGATCCAATTCTGCAAGGCCGGCCTCGACCTTCTCCATCGTCAGGCGGCCGCGCTTGATGCCCGCCTGGTTGGTGAAAATCAAAATGAGGTGATCGCGAATCGGCCGCAACTTATCCGCGACGCCCGGCAATAGCTCGATGACGACATTGCCATTCGCGTCGATCGGAAGTTGCCGCGTATCATCCATCTTCACCAGTGTGCCGACGAGATCGAGAAACAACGCCGCGTTGCCATTATCAGCCATATGACGAATGCTCAGGCGGCGGCGCGCCAGTCGACGTGATCGCGAACGTGCGCGAAGACTTCATCAAGGATTTCGGCGCCGGCTTCCGCTTGTTCCTCGCTAATTACGAGCGGCGGATTGATGCGCACGCGCGGGAAGTAGGCCATCGTGAACAGTCCACGTTTCAGCGCTTCCGAGAAAATCAGTTCGCTGACTTTGCGCGAGAGCGGCTCGCGCGTCTTCAGATCCCGCACCAGGTCCATACCGATCAGCAATCCTTTCCCGCGCACATCGCCGATAAATTCGTATTTCTCCTGAAGCCCGCGCAGCTTCGCGAGCAGCATCGCGCCGACCTTGCGCGAATTCTCGACCAGCTTCTCGTGCATGATGGTTTTGATCGTCGTCGCGACGGCGACCGCGGCGAGCGGATTGCCCCCATAGCTCGACGACGACGCACTCGGCTTCGAAAACGGCTCCGCTTTGCTCAACTCATCGCTCATCAGCACGCCGGAAACCGGAAACCCCGAACCCATCCCTTTGCCGACCGTCACGATATCGGCTTCGACGCCGCTATGTTCGATACCCCACATTTTTCCGGTGCGTCCGAAGCCGGTGATCATCTCGTCCGCCACCAGCAGCGCGCCGTTTTCCTTCGCGATGGATTTGACCGCCTGCATCCAGTCGTCGGGCGGAATGACATTTCCGGCCGTGCCTTGAATCGGCTCGACGAGAATCGCCGATATCGCGCCGGCGGAGCTGTTCTTGATCTGCTGTCTGGCGAAATCCGCGCATGCGATTCCGCAACTCGGATAGTTCAGCTTGAACGGGCATCGATAGCAGTCCGCATACGGCACGAGATAACGGCCACCTGGAAGTGGCCCATAGCCTTGCTTCCATTCGTCGCCGATATGCCCGATGACACCGCCGGTCTTGCCGTGAAAGCCGCCCC
>DATGKG010000259.1:0-2417 GCA_035294805.1 Binataceae bacterium (SeqCode)
TGATGCACGTAGCAGTTGCCGTCCCATGAGATGATGTTCTTGCGCGTGTGGCTCTGGACGTAGCTCGCGAGGTTCTCATCGGGGACGAACAGGACGTTGTTGGAATCGATCGCGTCGACGATTTTGGTCGCGTTGGCCGACGTGCAACATGCATCGGATTCAGCTTTCACATCGGCGGTGCAGTTCACATAAGAAACCACCTTCAGATCGGGATAGATTTTTCGCAGCTCCGCTTTGCGCTCCGCCAGCGCCTCCGCGGTGATGCTTTCGGCGAGCGAGCATCCGGCCTTCAAATCGGGAATCAGCACTTTGCGGTCGGGATTGAAGACCTTGGCTGTCTCGGCCATGAAATGCACGCCGCAAAACACGATGACCTCGGCATCCTTGACCTCACGAGCCTTGCGCGCGAGTTCGAGCGAATCGCCGATAAAATCCGCGACCTCGAAAATCTCGGGGCGCTGATAATTATGCGCGAGGATGACGGCGCGCCGCTCGCGCTTGAGCCGCATGATGCGGGCGATCGTTGAGGCATAACGCTCGCACGCCGGCATATCGTAGGTGGTGTCCTGATGGAGCGCGGCCAGTTTGGCATGCAGATTCGATGCGCTGATCGTCGGTGTGAAGGCGGTATCGATGGAGGTTCCCATAACATCACTCATACTTTGCATACTTTGCGTCGATTTGACACTTACTGTAGCACTTAACGTATCGGTAACACAACCGAAAAATGACCACGCTCTCGGGCGGTCGATGGGCGCTTCGCAATGCGCAAGCGAAGCGCGAGAATGAACCTTATGCTGGAAGCGAGACGGTCATCATGAAGCATCATGCGTTCGGGCTACCAAACGTGAGGTTCCGATCGTCGGCCAGGGAACCTGGCATATCGAAAGCGCTGATCGAGCTCTCCGCAGGAACTGGACAGGGGCTGGAGATGATCGACACGGCTTTTCCGCGCGGCAACCGCCGCCGGCTGCCGATGGCGTAGGCGGCGGGTTTCGGTGCTTTTTCACACTCGCTCGTCAGTGACACCGCGATGCGACCCACGATGTCGCTGTGCTATATTCTATTCCTACGGCGCCTCCAGGCGCCGTAGGAATTTTTGGGCCCGTGAGAAAATGGAAAAGTGCGAAAACAAAGCCATTAAATCTAGGAGAATCAAGGATTATTTCGCGGAGACAGCAGTTCCGAGGCTTTCGACGCAGGCATCAAACGCCGCGCGCGGCGTGCAGCGCCTCCGCCCTGCCATGCGCGAAACGAACCCACCGTCGCCGCACGCATATCGCGTGAAAGTGCGAAAACAAACCCACTTGTTGCCCGAAAATCAAGGGGTTTTGCCTCGCTGGACTCCGCTCCGCATCGAAGTGTGAAAAACAAACCCACTTTATCGAGGAACTTCGAGGCATTTTCCGATTTCGACAGCGACTATCCAGCCGGCCTGACCTGCCTCTACGATGAGTAGAATTTCATAACTATCTGTATAATCAAGGCGGGAGTCCCCGCAGTGCTAATTTCCCGAGTTGTCTGGTAAGTGATCCTGACATCATCACCCGGAGAGATTCGAATGGATGAATCGCCAGATAGAGACATCGTTGCCGCGGTGCGACGTTTCGTGGAGCGCGATGTGATCCCATCCGCATCGGAACTCGAACATGCCGATGAGTATCCGCATGCGCTGGTCGCCACCATGAAGGAACTCGGACTTTTTGGTGCGACGATTCCTGCTGAGCACGGGGGCCTGGGCCTGAGCTTCATCAGCTATGCGCGCGTGATGGAGGAACTCTCACGCGGATGGATGAGCCTCGCAGGCGTAATTAATAGCCATCTGATCATGGCGTTCATCATCACGCATCACGGGACCGCGGAGCAGAAGAAATATTTCCTGCCAGCGATGGCGCGCGGCGAGAAGCGCGGCGGCCTCGCGCTGACTGAGCCGCACGCAGGTTCCGATGTGCAATCGATCAAGACCATCGCGCGCCGGCGCGGTGACGACTACGTCATCAGCGGCAGCAAGATGTTCATCACCAATGCGCGTCACGGCACGATGCTCGCGGTCGCGGCCAAGACCAATCCCAAGGCCGAGCCCGCGTATGCCGGAATCAGCATGTTCGCGGTCGAGAAAAGCGACGCGGGTCCGACCGTGAGCCGCAATCTAAAGAAGCTCGGCTACAAGGGTATCGATACGTGCGAAGTGCTGTTCGAGGACGTGCCGGTGCCGGCCGCGCATCTGATTGGCGGTGCCGAGGGGCTCGGCTTCAAGCAGGTGATGAGCGCACTCGAAGTCGGGCGCATCAACGTTGCGGCGCGCGCGGTCGGAGTAGGGCAGGCCGCCTTCGAAAACGCCATTCGGTACGCGCAGCAACGCACCGCGTTCGGCAAGCCCATCGCGCAGCATCAGGCAGTGCAGCTACTGCTCGCCG
>DATGKG010000260.1:0-3956 GCA_035294805.1 Binataceae bacterium (SeqCode)
CTGATCGGCTTTTCCGGCAACAAGTACACCAGCCAGGAATTTCGCGAGACCCAGAGCAAGGACATCCGCGAGTTCGCGACCACCAAGGTCGACGATGCGACCTGGGATTGGTTCAACGAGCGTATCGAATATGTGCAGGGCGACTTCAACGATCCGGCGGCCTACAAACGGCTGGCGGAAACCATGGCGAAGGTCGACCAGCAGCACTCGACCAAGGGCAATTGTCTGTTCTATCTCGCCGTCGCGCCGCGATTTTTCGATGTCGTAATCAAGCAGCTTGGTGCGGCGGGCCTGGTGAATGAGGAAGCCGGACGCTGGCGGCGCGTGATTATCGAAAAACCCTTCGGGCACGATCTGGAATCGGCGCACGCGCTCAATACGGAAATCAAAAAGGTCCTCGACGAGCCGCAGATTTATCGCATCGATCATTATCTGGGTAAGGAGACCGTGCAGAACCTGCTCGCGTTCCGCTTCAGCAACGGCATCTTCGAGCCGATCTGGAACTCGCGCTACATAGACCACGTCCAGATTACCGCGTCGGAGACCGTAGGCGTGGAGGCGCGCGGCGGCTACTACGATACCTCCGGCGCGCTGCGCGACATGGTGCCCAATCACGTGATGCAGCTCATCTCGATGGTCGCGATGGAGCCGCCCTACTCATTCGAGGCCGACGCGATCCGCGACGAGAAGGCCAAGGTCCTGCACGCCATCTCGTCCATCAAGCCAGAAGAAGTTTTGCAAAACGCGGTGCGCGGTCAGTATGGCGCGGGAATGATGAATGACAAGCCTGTGCCCGGATATCGCACCGAGCCGCAGGTCAATCCCGAATCGAATACGGAGACCTACGCCGCGATGAAGCTGTTCGTCGATAATTGGCGATGGGCGCGGGTGCCGTTTTACCTCCGCACCGGCAAGCGAATGAAGAAGCGACTCACCGAAGTCGCGATCCAATTCAAGCGCGCGCCATTCACCCTGTTCCGGCATACCAACCTCCACAATACGATGCCGAACTTGCTGGTGGTCCACGTGCAGCCGGACGAAGGAATCTCGCTCGGCTTCAGCGCCAAGGAACCCGGCCCGACGATGCAGCTCGGTCAGGTCGACATGAGCTTCAAGTATTCGGATTACTTCGGCGCTGCACCGAGCACCGGCTACGAGACGCTCATCCTCGATTGTATGCTTGGCGATCAGACGCTCTTCCAGCGCGACGATATGGTCGAGGCCGGATGGCGCATCGTGACGCCGTTGTTGGATTTGTGGCAGGCGCTGCCCGCGCGCGAGTTCCCCAACTATCCCGCCGGATCATGGGGGCCGAAGGAAGCGGACCATCTGCTCGAACGCGACGGCCGGCAATGGCGGTTTCATAACGAGAAGTAGCCGGAGTTTTTGCATGATCCTGGCCGGCGATATCGGCGGCACCAACGCGCGCCTCGCGCTGTTCGAATGCGAGCGCGGCAAGCTCAAAGAGATCGTCGGCGAGACGTTTCCCAGCCGCCAATTCAAGACGCTGGAGGAAATCGTCGCGAAGTTCGCGTCGAATCATCCGGCAAAAATCGAACATGCATGCTTCGGGATCGCGGGTCCGGTGCGCGACGGCCGCTCGGAGACGCCGAACCTCGCGTGGGTGGTCGATTCGCGCTCGCTGGCCAAGGCGGCCGGCCTCGCGAGCCTGCGTCTCATCAACGATCTCGAAGCGAATGCCTTCGGCGTCGCGACGCTGTCGGAGAAAGATTTCACCGTACTAAACGCCGGCGCGCCCGACGCCGCGGGAAATCAGGCGGTGATTTCCGCCGGCACCGGACTGGGCGAGGCGGGACTGTACTGGGATGGCAAGTATCATCGCGCGTTCGCGAGTGAGGGTGGCCATTGCGATTTCGCGCCGCGCGACGACGTCGAGGGCGAGCTCGCGAAGTGGCTGCATCAGCAGTTCGGCCATGCGAGTTGGGAGCGCGTGCTGTCGGGTCCGGGGCTCTTCAACATCTACAAATTTCTGCGCGATACCGGACGCGGTAAGGAAGCGTCCTGGTTCGGTGAGGAGAGCAAGCACACCGATCCGTCGGTACTGATCTCCCGGGCCGCGATCGACAATCGCGATCCGCTATGCGCTCAGGCGCTCGACCTGTTCGTGTCCTTCTATGCTGCCGAAGCGGGAAATCTCGCGCTCAAGATCATGGCGCTCGGCGGCGTGTTCCTGGGCGGCGGCATCGCGCCGAGAATCGCCGTGAAGCTGAAGCAGCCGGCCTTCATGAAGTCCTTCGCCGCCAAGGGCCGGATGAGCTCGATGCTGGAAGCGATTCCGGTCAGCATCATCCTCAACGACCTGACCGCGTTGCAGGGCGCCGCGCGCTGCGCCGCGCTCGCCGGCGGCCTCGCCTAATTATCAATCTGGTCGATTCGGTTTCGCACACCAGCTACGTTTCGCTTTACCGCAAGCGCGCAAGGGGGATAAAAGCCGCATATGGAAAAATCGGGGCGGGTCGATATCGAAGCGGGCCGGCTGGCTGAAGACGCATCGCGCAAGAAGAACTGGAAGCGATGGGGGCCGTATGTCTCCGAGCGCCAATGGGCGACCGTGCGCGAAGATTATTCCGAGTACGGCGATTGCTGGGAATATTTTCCGCACGATCACGCGCGCTCGCGTGCCTATCGATGGGGCGAGGATGGTCTGTTCGGCATCACCGATCGCGAGGAGCGGCTATGCTTCGCGCTCGCGCTGTGGAACGGGCGCGATCCCATTCTAAAGGAGCGCCTGTTCGGGCTAACCAACTCGGAAGGTAATCACGGCGAGGACGTTAAGGAGTATTACTTCTACCTCGACTCGACGCCGACCCATTCCTACATGAAGGCGCTGTATAAATATCCGCAGCGCGAATTTCCCTATGGACGCCTGGTCGATGAGAATCGGCGGCGCGGCAAGGACCAGTCCGAATACGAGCTCATCGACACCGGCGCATTTGATGAGGACCGCTACTTCGATGTGATCGTGGAGTACGCGAAGGCGGCGCCCGACGACATCCTCGCGCGTGTCACCATAGCGAATCGCGGACCCGAGACTGCATCGATCCACGTGCTGCCAACCTTGTGGTTTCGCAACAGTTGGTCGTGGGGTCGCGACGGCGAGGGCTATTGGGACCGGCCGCGTATCGAGAAGACCGGCAAGACGTCGCTGCACACCAGCCATTCGACGCTGAGCGACATGAACCTCGTCGTCGCGGAAGCGGGCTTGAGGGAACTCCTTTTCACCGAAAACGAGAGTAATGCAGAGCGATTGTGGAACACGCCGAATGCGACGCGCTACGTGAAGGACGCGTTCCACGAGTTCGTGATCGCAGGCCGCACCGACGCGGTGAATCCGGAAGAGAAGGGCACCAAATCAGCGGCGCATTATGTCTTCGAGGTGCCGGCGGGGAAATCGATCACGCTCAAGGCGCGCCTCTTTTCGGATGACGCGCGGACGCCGGATCCGCTCGGGGTGAAATTCGATGCGACATTTTCCGATCGCATTGCCGAAGCCGACGATTTCTATGCCTCGCGCTTGCCCAATACACTCACCGATGCTGAGAAACTCGTCGCCCGTCAGGCGTATGGCGGACTGTTGTGGTCGAAGCAGTTCTATCATTACGTCGTCGAGCACTGGACCGAAGGCGATCCCTCGCAGCCCAAGCCGCCGCGCAGCGCCGACCAATCGCGCAATCAGGACTGGCCGCATTTCTACAGCCGCGACGTGATGTCGATGCCGGACAAATGGGAGTATCCGTGGTTCGCCGCGTGGGACCTCTCATTTCAGATGATCCCGTTCTCGAAGGTCGATCCGTACTTCACCAAGGAGCAACTCGCGCTGCTGCTGCGCGAATGGTACATGCATCCCAACGGGCAGATGCCCGCGTATGAGTTCGCTTTTTCGGATGTAAATCCTCCCGTGCATGCCTGGGGGAGCTGGCGCAGCTACAAGCTGA
>DATGKG010000261.1:0-3320 GCA_035294805.1 Binataceae bacterium (SeqCode)
TCGGCGATGGCGCCCGCAGCCAGCTTGCCATGCTCGAATGCGCAGGAAATCCCCTCGCCCATCAGCGGATCGACGCCGGCCGCGTCGCCGGCCAGCATCACGCGATCGAGCACGAAGCGATGCGCCAGGTCAAACCACCTGATCGGAAACGCCTTGAAGTTCATCGCGCGATGCTCGAGGCCATCGAGATGCAATTCGGGAAACGCCTCGCGCAGACGATCCGGCAGCGGCGACTTTTGCGACGACGCGGTATGCGATGGAAGCTGATCGTAGATCCCGACATTGAGATGCGGACGGTTTCCGATGAGGCACGGAAACGACCACGCGTAGCCACTCACGCCCGCGCTCACGCATTTGAAATCGAAGATGTAACGCTGCTCGATGAACTCGCGCGTGCGCTCGGGATCGACCGGTATATCGACCATCAACGCGCGTCCGATACTCTTCTTGCCCGGTCCGAACACCGACGCGCGCACACGGCTCCCGGAGCCATCGGCGCCGACCAGTACCGGAGCCTCGAAGGTCGCGCGCTCGGTCCGCACGCGCACGAAGCCGTCGAACTGCTCGACGTCCCATACGCGGCATCCATCGATTATCTCGAGGCCTTCATCTTTGGCGGCGCGAGCCAGCCACGCATCGAACTCGTCGCGCCGAACCACGGTGCAGAGCGGATCGCCGCGGAACATTTCGACCTCGCCGACCATGGTCCGTGCGCTGCCGCGCATCACCTGGATCGCGGGAACTTCGAGCTCGAGGTCCAGCTCCTTTAGCGCGAGCATCGTTTTCGGGATCAGTCCGCCGGCGCAAGTTTTGGGGCGCGGATGACGCGACTTTTCGATCGCGAGCACACGGCCCTTGAGTTCCGGATGCGCACGCAACAGATGCATCGCGGTCGCCAATCCCGCAGGACCGGCGCCCGCAATCAACACATTGCATTTGATGGTAGAAGGCATCCCCACACTGACGAGATTTCATACTGCCTGCTCTTTCTTCGCGCGAAAAGAGCGATCCCGAATCGGAAAAAAAGCGCGGCGCTCGATCGAACGCCGCGCTTGATGCGAATCGCGATGCGGCCTAGCCCTTGCCCGAGCCGGACTTGATCACCATGTAGTATGAGGTGCCGCCGCGCAGTACCAGCAACAGCGCGGACTTGCCGCTCGCCTTGTCCTCTTTCGCCTTGGCGAGGAAGTCATTGACGGTCGCGACCTTCCGGCGATCGACCTCGAGGATCAGGTCGCCGGGTTGCACGCCCGCATCCGCCGCGGGAGAATCCGGCGCGACGTGGCGCACGACGACGCCCTTATCGGCCTGGAGATGGAACTGGCTGGCGATTTCCGGCGTGATATCACCGACCTGCATGCCCCAGTTGGTCCCGGGCTCTTCCGCCTTCGCGGTCTGCACCGCAGCTTCCTTCAACTCGCCGACGGTGACCTGCAGCGTCATATGCTTGCCGTTGCGCACAACGTCGATCGGCACGGTCTTGTTGATGGCCGTGTCGGCGACCAGCACCGGCAGCTCGTGCTCGTCATGCACATCCTTGCCGTCGAACTTCAGCACGACGTCGCCGCGCTCCAGTCCGGACTTCGCCGCGGGACCATCCTTCTCGACACTCGCGACGAGCGCACCCTCGGGCTTGGCGAGGCCAAACGATTGCGCGAGGTCGGGCGTGACTTCCTGAATCTCGACGCCGAGCCATCCGCGCACCACGCGGCCGTGCGCCTTAAGCTGATCCATCACGTGCTTGGCGAGATTGGCCGGAATCGCGAAACCGATCCCCGCATTCATGCCGCTGCGGCTGTAGATCGCGGTGTTGATGCCGATGACCTGGCCCGAAGTGTTGAAGAGCGGACCGCCGGAATTTCCCGGGTTGATCGATGCATCGGTCTGGATGAAATCGTCGTAGTTGCCGCCGAGCATGCGGCCCTTGGCGCTCACGATGCCGGCGGTGGTGGTCAGCGTGAAGCCGAATGGATTGCCGATCGCAACGACCCAGTCGCCGACATCCATCGCATCGGAGTTGCCGAGTTCGGCTACCGGTAGAGGATCCTTGGTATCGACCTTGATGAGCGCGAGATCGGTTTTGGCATCCTTACCGATCACCTTGGCGGTGAACTCGCGCTTGTCCATCAGCGTGACATGGATCTCCTCCGCGCCGCCGACCACATGATTGTTAGTCAGGATATAGCCATCGGGCGATACGATAACGCCCGAGCCCAATCCGTGCTGTTTGTAATCGCGCGGAATCTGGCCGAAGAAACGGCGGAACTGCTCGAATGGATCACCGCCGCCGCCTCCTCCGCCACCGCCCGGCATCCCGGGAGGCATATCTTCCGGTCCGGCCTCGGGTCCACCTTCTTCGGGACCGCCCTCGTCGCCGCCCTGACCGAAGCTTCCAACCTTGACATCCTGCACCACCGCAACGTTGACCACGGTAGGCATCACGCGCTTGACCAGCGGCGCGAATGAAGTTATGACGCCTGCTTTCTCATTCGGCTCCGGCTGATTTGCGGGAGCCGGCACGGGCGCGGGAACGGCCTGGTTACCGGCCGGTTGAGGTTCCGTCTGCGCCGACTGGGCAGGCGGACTGGACTGGCTATCCGGCTTATCCGAGCCCCATAGCTGGAAGGCTCCGGCGCGCGCGAAGGCGACTACCAATCCGATGATGACGCCGATCGATACGGCGCCGATTTTCTTGAACATGTATCCCTCCTGGGGCTGCTGGACGAATCACACACTAATCCGGCCACGGCCAAAACCACACTCTGGTGTAAATAATGTGACGATAGCGACCAGCCAAAATTCAGCCTCTGCTTCAGGTACTCAGGCGGTCGCAAAATGGTAGTCCATGGCGAGGGTGGGTCATTTGATCGTAGCAAGCGGAACCGATGTATCAAGTGGGAGGAATAAGGATGCGGACCGGTGGATGAATTCTCCGGCCGATCGCACTTAAAGTATAGCTTTAGATTTACCGGCGGCGCGATTTGGCCGCGCCTCGCCATCCTCGAACAGCTCGCGATGCCGATCGATCTCATGCATCGCCCAGGCGCAGAACTCCAACTCGCTGCGCGCGAATTCGATTCCGCGCCGCAGCGTGATGTAAACGAACATCTGGTTGACGTTCGCATAGGGTCCGCCGTGCGCGACGATCATGCGATCATAGCCGCGCAACTGCTCGAGGTATGCCACCATCGCCTCGCGCATTTCGGCGAACTTCGCACGCGCACCGTCGGCGCTGAGATGTCCGAAGAAGCGGCTCTTGAGCAGCGGAGGATTCTTCATCTTGAGCGGCTCGTACGGGCTTGCGAGCCATTCGAGCAGCA
>DATGKG010000262.1:0-2306 GCA_035294805.1 Binataceae bacterium (SeqCode)
TCATCACCGGCGCGCATGGCACATCGGCCTCGCGCAGGATTTTTATCCATTCGTCACGCGGTTTGGTCCGAATCACCGGCTCGAGAATATCCTTGAGCGGCTGCCAATGTTCGCTGGCGATGCCCCATGGCGCATTTTCGAAACGTGGATCGGAAACGAGTTCAGGCAAATCGAGCGCGAGAACGAATTTTCCCCAGAACGTCGCGTTGCCGCACGCCGCGAAGAGATATTTGTGGTCGGCGGCCTCGAAGAGCCGATAGCACGGAATCGGACCCAGCGGATCCTGCGGTCCATGATACATACTGGTCATCTTCTCGTGCTTCAGCACGCCGCCCGTTTGGAGGGATAGTGCGCCTGCGAGTAACGAGACCTCGAGCTCCTGACCCTTGCCGGTATGCTCGCGCGCGATGAGCCCTGCGACCGCGGCATTCGCGCCCATCACACCGGCCGAATAGCTCGCGGCGGGAAATACCAGCGGAACCGGATTGCCGCTGCGCGCCCACTGGCTGCCGGCGATGCCCGCGCGCGCCGCGACCAGCTCATCGGCGGCATCAAACTCGGCGTCGGGCCCGCGGCTTCCAAAGGATGGAATATTCAGCGCCAGCGCGTGCGGATTGTTCTTTCGAATCGAAGGGTAATCGAGCCCTTGCGCGCGCAACCGCATCGGCGTCGAGCCGGTGATCACGATATCCGCGCTTTTGATGAGCGCCGCGAGCGACCATTTCCCCTCACTCGATGCGAGATCGATTGCAACTGAGCGCTTCGAGCGATTGAGGACATGAAAGTGAGGCGTGCCGCGCTCCGGTGCGCCGTCGGGCGGCTCGACCATAATGGTATCGGCGCCTTGCTCGGCGAGCAGCATAGCGGCATAGGCCGCGCCGAGGTTGGAGTGGATCTCGAGGACGTTGATTCCTGCAAGTGCTGTCGTCATTCGATCGGATATTTGTCCACCCGATGGCTTGACTTCAAGGCGTCGCAATCGCTCCTTAATCGTTTGGTAATCTGATTTTCTTACGCTCGGCGCGCAACGTGGTACGTCGATGAATCCAAACCTTGGTGGGGACAGAATGCGAAAACGAAAAGTATTCGTGCTTGTAGCGACTTTGGCGATGGCGCTAGGGGGATCGCGTTTCGCGCTCTCCGATCTGCTCATCAATGGCGCCGGTGCCACCTTCCCATATCCGATCTATTCGAAGTGGTTCGACGTCTATGCCAAGGCAAACCCCGGCGTTCATATCAACTATCAATCGATAGGGTCTGGCGGTGGCATCCGCATGCTGAGCCAACGCACTGTCGATATCGGTGCGAGCGATGCACCGATGACCGACGAGCAACTGAAACAGGCGCCCGCAAAGGTCCTTCATTTCCCCTCCGTCATGGGCGCGGTAGTGATTGCCTACAATGTGCCGAATCTAAAGAATCCCTTGAAGTTGACCGGACCAGTGATCGCCGACATCTTCATGGGCAAAATCACCAAATGGAACGATCCGGCAATCGCAAAGCTCAATCCCGCTGCGAGTCTTCCGGATAGCGATATCACACCTTGCCACAGATCCGACGGCAGCGGGACGACCTACATCTTTGCCGACTATCTATCGAAGGTCAGTCCCGAATGGGCGAAGGGGATGGGCAAATCGACCTCGCTCAAATGGAGCGGCGGGCTGGGCGGCAAGGGTAACGAAGGAGTCACTGCGCTGGTGCAGCAGACGCCAGGGGCGATCGGCTACATCGAGCTGATATACGCGCTCAATAACCACATCGCATTCGCCGACCTGCAGAATCATGATGGCCGATTTGTCACCGCGAGCCTCGAAGGAGTGACCGCCGCAGCGGCTGCGTCGGCCTCCAACATGCCGGCTGATTTTCGCGTCTCCATCACCGATGCGCCGGGCGCCGAGTCGTATCCGATCTCGTCGTTTACATGGCTGCTCGTCTACCAGCAACAAACCGACAAGGCGAAGGGCGAGCAGATTGTGAAGTTCCTCCAATGGGCGCTGCACGACGGCCAGCAATATCCACCCGAGCTGAAGTATGCGGCGCTGCCAGCCGGGGTAGTGGCGCTCGAAGACAAGCAGGTGCAGGAAATCCAGCTTCCGAAATGATGATCGCAAGGCTGGCAGACTGGCGGCGTGGAACCTTGTATCATTGATAGCGGATGAAACCGGCGCTCGGGCGCTGGCGTATTTCGCTACAATGAGACTTGTCGCATCGATCCTGACGACTTTCTTGTGGGTGGTCTGCGCTCTGGGCAGTGCTGCCGCGCAATCGAGCAATGTCGATGCGACCACCAGCGCGAAGCTGACGAA